>JABYQC010000002.1 GCA_024648765.1 Candidatus Westeberhardia cardiocondylae
AAAATATACAACAAAAAGGTTCTTACATTAGTGATAAATATTTACATTTTGATTTTACATATCATCAATCATTAACACAAACACAAATATATGAAATAGAACATACCGTTAATAAATATATTAGAAATAATATACCTATTACTACTAAAATTTACTCATTTAACAAAAAACAATTAAACAACATAGATATATTACAATACCAAAAATACGGAAACAACATAAGAACTATAATTGTAAAAAACATATCTACAGAATTTTGCGGAGGAACACATACAAAACAAACAGGAAATATTGGAATATTTCACATACTTTCAGAATACAGTATATCTTCAGGAATTCGTCGAATCCAGGCTATTACAGGAAAAGAAGCATTAAAATTTTTTCATCAACAAAAAAATACAATACAAAAAATTAATACAATAATACACAGCAATAATCAAACAATATTAAATAAAATTCAAAAACTCGAAACTTTTTACAAAAAATTTAAAAAAACAATACAAAAAATAAATTTACAAAAAAAACTACAAAAAAATCAAAACATTATACAAGATATACAAAATATCAATAATGTTCCAGTTTTAATAAAAATTATAAAAAATATTGAACAAAAAACATTAAGAAAATTAATAAAAAACATAAAAAACAAAGAAAATAAAATTATCATTATTCTTGCAACACAAACACATACCACAGCAACAATTGCATCATATGTCACCAAAAATTTATTTCATAAAATTACAGCAAATGAAATTATCCAAAATATCACAAAAAAAATTCACGGAAAAGGTGGGGGTACAAAAAATTTTGCCGAAGGAGGTGGTAAAAGTTCTATATACTTAACAAAAATTATATCACAAATAAAACATAAACTATTTAAAATATTATAAAAATAAACATAAAAATTTTCTACATCATTTTATACAAAATAAACATAAAGTTTTTTTAATTAATAAAAAAATAACAATTTATTTTGCAGAATATATAATATTCTTATATTATGTATTCTTCAGGATAACAAATAAAACGAAAAATTTTGCAAAGGTGAAATGGCCGAGTGGCTGAAGGCGTTCCCCTGCTAAGGGAATATACGATTTTCGTATCGAGAGTTCGAATCTCTCTTTCACCAAAACATGCATCCGTAGCTCAATTGGATAGAGTACCCGGCTACGAACCGGGAGGTCAGGGGTTCAAATCCTCTCGGATGCAAAAATTCAAAATAACTTTATAAACGATTTATTACAAATAATTCCATTTAATAAAAATATTACAATATAAAATAATATAATTTTCCAACAATATAACGTTAAAAAATATATTAAAATACGTTTTATAATAATAAACAAAATATCCACATTTATGAAACAACACAATACATTAAACTTATTAAATTACATAAATAATATATTCAATAATTTTCCATAAAACATATAACACTTATATTACAAATATTCATATATTATTCCATAGTCTTCGTAGTTAAAATGGATATAACAAGTTCCTCCTAAGAACTTATTACAGGTTCAAATCCTGTCGAAGACAAGTTATTTTCCTAAAATATTTTTATTTAAAAAAATTAAAAATATTTTACAAAATTCTCGTCTCTACTCCAGCATTACTACCAATCAGCATAATATCGGCTGTACGCATAGCAAACAAACCAACAGTAACTACACCAGGAATATTATTTAATACATTTTCTAAACTTATAGCATGAGAAAAATCCAAATTATATACATCTAATATAATATTACCGTTATCTGTAACCACATTTTTACGATATTCTGGCAAGCCACCTAAAAAAGTTAACTTTTTTGAAACTACAGAACATGCCATGGGAATAATTTCTATAGGTAAAGGAAATTTACCTAATACATTTACAACTTTGTCAATATCAACAATGCAAATAAATTTTCTTGCTGCAGATGCAATAATCTTTTCTTTTGTTAAAGCACCCCCGCCCCCTTTAATCATTTGCATTAAACCATCAATTTCATCTGCACTATCTATATACACATCTATATTATCGTATACACAATCTAAATTATATATAGGAATTCCAACTTTTCTTAACTGTATAGAAGATATTCTAGAACTAGAAACAGCACCTAAAATTTTATATTTTACAGAACTCAATGCATCTATAAAATAAGAAACGGTAGAACCAGTACCAACACCAATAATAGAATTAGATCTTATATATTGCAAAGCAGACCAAGCTACCATTTTTTTTAATTTTTCTTGCTTTAATATCATGACTATATCTCACTATCATTATTAATTTAAATATTACATTACATAATACAAAAAAATACAACATTGCATAAAATAACAAAAATTATTTATACAAATAAAAATTTTATTATATACAAAATATATAATATCAAAATAGATTTTAATAAATCAAAAACAAATAAACTGCTAACAAAACAAACAAAATTTTGCAAAAATTAAAAAATTTTAAAAAATTATTTTACATATTGCGCATTCTATGCATTAAAACATAAAAATTATACCATATATCTCCTTATATATCTCATACTGTTACATATAACACAACAACATCATTATTTAAAACATACATAATAAATCTCTATGATACGAAATATATTACCAAATATACTATATTCAACAAACCAACATACTTAAAAACTTCATATTTTTTATTTCAATAAATAATAACTTTGTATACATATAACATTCTTACATAAAAATACATTACTAAAATATACTTTATAACATAAAAAATTTTAAATATCACATTACATTTAATAAATATAATTACGTAAAATTTTTTTTTAAAAAATTTACATTAACATCTCCCATTCGAAAAGAATCATTGTTAATAATTCTATTTTGTAAATCAATATTAGTACAAATACCATCAATAATTAATTCAGACAATGCATTTTTCATTTTGGCAATAGCAATATCTCTTGTATCACCGCAACAAATAATTTTACCAATCATAGAATCATAATATACTGGTACAAAATATCCAGAATAAATATGTGATTCCCAACGTATCCCAAATCCACCGGGAACATGTAAATGTGTAATTCTTCCAGAACTAGGTAAAAATCTTTTAGAATCTTCAGCATTAATCCGGCATTCTAAAGCATGCCCTAAAACTTTAATTTCATTTTGTTTCATTGATAACAAATTTCCAAAAGAAATTTTTAATTGTTCTTTAATCAAATCAACCATGGTAATCATTTCAGTAACAGCATGCTCTACTTGAATTCTAGTATTCATTTCAATAAAAAAAAACTCTCCATTTTTATATAAAAACTCAAATGTACCAACACCTCTATAATTAATAATCATACAAACTTTCACACAACATTCTACAATATAATCGCGTAATCTTTGTTCAATTCCTACAGCTGGCGCTTCTTCTATAATCTTCTGATGTAACCTTTGCACCGAACAATCTCTATCCGACAAACACACAATATTACCCTTCCCGTCTGCTAATATTTGTATTTCAATATGACGTGCATTTTCTATATACTTTTCAATATATATCATATCACTATTAAAAATAGATTTAGCTTCCATTTTAGCAACATGTATCAAAGAATTTAATTCATTTTCATTATACGCAATATGCATGCCTTTTCCACCAGACCCAAAAACAGATTTAATAATCATAGGATATTGTAAATGTAAAGAAATATCACGAATCGTATTGATATCTATAATATGTAGATCCTTATGATAAAAAGGAATACAAGGGATACCAAGAGATTTCATAATATTAATAGCAGAAATTTTATTACCCATCAATTTAATTGTTTCAGGTTTTGGTCCAACAAAAATAAAACCAGAACGTTCAACTTGTTCAGCAAAATCAGCATTCTCGGATAAAAAACCATAACCTGGATGTATAGCAACAGCTCCAGTAATTTCAGCAGCAGAAATAATAGCAGGAATATTTAAATAACTCTGCGAAGAACTAGGAGGACCAATACAAATACTTTCATCTGATAATAATACATGTTTTAAATAACGATCAGCTGTAGAATACACGGACACAGTTTGTATACCCAATTCTTTGCATGCTCGCAAAATTCGCAAAGCAATTTCTCCTCTATTTGCAATCACTACTTTCTCTAACATATAAGACTTAATCTGTTACTATTTAATCAAAAACAATGGTTCATCAAACTCTACGGGTAATCCATCATTTACAAAAATTCTCTTCACAATTCCTGACATATCTGATTGCACTCTATGCATAGTTTTCATTGCTTCAATAATACACAGAGTATCTCCTATATTTACTTTATTATCAATTTCCACAAATGGTCGAATATCTGGACCCATAGAACGATAAAAAATTCCTACCATAGGAGAACACACAAGATGCCCATTAGTACGTAGCGCAGAAGAAGATTTCATATCTTCTGAAATATTCGATGCAATAGTATACTTAGACATAATACGATCTTTATTATTATGCATACAAACATCCTTACTATTCTCTTTATTATAAGAAACTTTATGAATATCATTAATTACACGATTAATACGAACAGATTCTTCTCCTTTAGAAAATTCCAATTCAAAAATATTAGATTGTTCCACTAATTCAATAAGTTTTTTAATTTTACGAATATCCATATAATGTTCTTTCATTAATTTTATGATACTATTGCGAAGAAGATGTTAATCTTTTCACTGCCATTTGCAATGCATATGAATAACCATCGACGCCAAAACCACATATGACACCCATGGCAATATCAGAAATATATGAAACATGACGAAATGATTCTCTAGAAAAAATATTAGTAATATGTACTTCAATACAAGGAATATTCACCGCCAATAATGCATCACGTAAAGCGATACTTGTATGAGTAAACGAAGCAGGATTAATAATAATAAAATCTACATTATCAAACTTAGCTTGATGAATTCTATCAATTAATATATATTCCGAATTAGATTGAACATGACTAAATGTAACATTTAAACTATTGGCTAATTTATTCAAATCACTAACAAGATTTTTTAAATTAACATATCCATATTTATCTGTTTCACGCATGCCAAGTAAATTTAAATTAGGACCATTAATAAGAAAGATATGAAAAATTTTATCCATAATTTATATTATCCTTTCAAAATAATATTTAACAATAACAACATAATCATTACAAAATTTAAAACAAATATAATCAATACAAATTTAAATTTTATATATTATACAAATATTCAAAATAACAAAAATTTATAATTTATCAAACACAATATATAAATACATCAAACATTTTTATTAATCTTAGTTATATTATTCAAATAAATTTTGCTTTTATTATATATCTTAATTATCATTTAAACACATTATTTTTTGAAAATATCCAATTAACAATAATTATAACAATTCAAAACATACGAAAATATAAAATTACATATATATATCTACTACCAACTTCATAAAATGAATTAATATATAGTCACAATATAAATACATATCATTATTTATCAATAATAACTACATTTACATATCACTATCCAACAATATAAAACAAAAACAATTACTACAATAAATATGATAAAATGTATAATGGAAAATTAATCTCACCAAATAATTCATACAAATAATTCACAAAACATATAAATAACTACAATCTTTATGAATACTAAAAATGTAGTAAGCATATAATAATATTCTTCAGAAATATATAGTATCACATGATATGATACGTTAACATTAACAATCAAAATATACATATAACAAAATCAATATACCTGTAATATATAATACAGCATATATTATAAAATAACACCTATTTCATAAAATACATTTAAAGGATTTTCATATTATGTTTAAAAAAATTCGCGGAATATTTTCCAACGACTTATCAATTGATTTAGGCACCGCAAATACTTTAATTTATGTTAAAGGAGAAGGAATTGTATTAAACGAACCTTCAGTAGTTGCAATTCGGCAGGACAAATCAGGATTTCATAAAAATGTAGCAGCAGTTGGATTAGCTGCAAAACAAATGTTAGGAAGAACACCAGGAAATCTTGCTGCAATTCGCCCTATGAAAGATGGTGTTATTGCAGATTTTTTTGTTACAGAAAAAATGCTACAACATTTTATAAAACAAGTACATGGAAATAATTTCATGCGTCCTAGCCCAAGAGTTCTAATTTGTGTTCCTGCAGGAGCCACACAAGTGGAAAGAAGAGCTATTAGAGAATCAGCACAAGGAGCGGGAGCAAGAGAAGTATTTCTCATTGAAGAACCTATGGCGGCAGCTATAGGGTCAGGATTGCCAGTATCAGAAGCTACAGGTTCTATGGTTATTGATATAGGAGGAGGGACAACAGAAGTAGCAGTAATTTCATTAAATGGTGTAGTATATTCCTCATCAGTAAGAATAGGGGGGGATAGATTCGATGAAGCGATTATCAATTATGTACGCAGAAATTATGGATCATTAATTGGAGAAGCAACTGCAGAAAAGATTAAACATACTATTGGTTCTGCTTACGAAGAAGACAAAATATATGAAATAGAAGTACGAGGTAGAAATTTAGCAGAAGGTGTACCAAGAAGTTTTAAACTAAACTCAAAAGAAATTTTAGAAGCATTACAAGAACCATTATCTGGTATTATTAGCGCAGTAATGATCGCTTTAGAACAATCTCCCCCAGAATTAGCCGCTGACATTTCTGAAAGAGGTATGGTGCTAACTGGAGGTGGAGCATTATTACGAAATATAGATCGTTTGCTCATGAAAGAAACAGATATACCTGTTATTATTGCAGAAAATCCATTAACCTGTGTAGCCTATGGAGGAGGAAAAGCATTGGAAATGATAGAAATACATGGAGGAGATGTATTTGACGAAGAATAAAAATGATAATATAACAACATAAATACATACATCGTATATTATGTAATACCAAAATATATCCATGAAAAAACTTTTCAAGAAAAAATCTCATAACAAAAGACTTTTATTTGCTATTATATTATCATGTATACTTATACTATTAGATAAAACTTCAGAAAACTTCAACAACATTAAAAAAAAAACAGAAAATGTCATTCTCCCTATATATTTTCTCAGTAATATTCCTATCCAAATATATCACGATATTCATTGCATACTACAATGTTACCAAACAAATCAAAAGAAACATCATATCTATAAACATTTATCTATGCAAAATAACTACACAAAATTAATGTCAAAATATTATAAAAAAGAAAATGATCAACTATATCAATTACTAAAAATACCAATACAAAAAAATACAACAAAAATATTCGCTAAAATTTTAGCAAATATTACATATACAAACAAATGCCAAGTAATCCTAAATAAAGGAAAAAAAGAAAACATCATTTTAGGACAAACAGTAATCAATATACAAGGTATTGTAGGACAAATTATTTCTGTTAATCAACATACAAGTACAGTGTTGCTTGTTCATGATAGTACACATGCAATACCTGTAAAAACATTGCGTAATAATATACACGGAATACTTTTTGGAAAAGGAATAAGAAAAAATTTAGAATTGAAACATGTAATACCAAATAATATCAAATTGGGAGATATATTGATATCTTCAGGATTGGGAGGAAGATTTCCCCCAGGATATCCTGTGGGTATTGTATCAGAAATACAAAAAAATAAAAAAAATTCTAACATTAAAATTCAAGCAAAATCTACAATACAATTAAATACTTTAAATTACGTACTGATCATATAAAACCAAAAAAAAAAATACAAAAACATCACATATAAACTTATGTATAAAGTAAAAAACTCCTATCAAGAAAACATTGAAATATCATATATAACAACAATTGCATAAAAAATTCTACAAAACACTCATAACACTTATATATACATATCACATAATATAATATTATCAGCCAAAATATATGAAAATTTACTACAAATATTATATAACATTCAAAATGTGGACATCCTTTATCATTATGATTATTATGAAAATTTTTACACAAAACATACAATATAATCACGCATCATATTACCCATCACTCATTGATTTAACGTTAATATATTGGAACATAAACCTCCCAAATCACATTAATATTAAAACATGCTTTATTTTGGGAATAATAGTAGATTTAACATTTCATATAACATGTGGAATACATGCGTTATCATACATTATTGTATATTATTTAATCAAAATAAAACTTCAATGTATTCGTAATACTAAACTAATAAAAAAAAGTTTTTTTATAATGATATCATTATCAATAATACAATTTATTGTTTTTATCGATGAATTTTATCAGAAAAATATTAATTTTCAACAAATACAATACTACTATCTTATAGAAGGCATATTATTTCCATACATACTATGGTTTTTGCAAAAATTAAAAAATTTTTTAAAATATTATATATTACATATTTAAAAATATAGCAATATTATACAATAAATATAAAAACCATTACGAATATACATAAAATACATTATAAATAATATTTATCATAACAAATTAAATACCCAAAATATCTAATTATACAAACATAAGAGATAACATTTAAAAAACGTATAATATATCAAAAAATTTAGAAAAAAATAAATAATTATTAATAATAACCATGTGCATATAATATTATATTTCTGAAAAACAGAAAAATTACACCAAAAATTAAAATATAAGCAAAAATTATTTAAAAATATATTTTTGAATTCTTAAAATAATAATAAAATAAATATAATATTACAAATAGAAAAATTAAAATATTAACCCAAAGACCAAATATACAAATAACATAAATTATGTATACTAAAAATAATTACACATCAATACATGCAACAAAAAATATTACAATATATATAACCACACAAAACCAATTATAACAAATAGAAAATACACAAATATTACAAATTATCAAACAAACAACATACAATTGTATTGTATCCTATAAATGTTATAAAAATATAACATTACTCTCAAAAAAACAAAACATTCATAAAAATCCAACACACATACATAAAAATTAATAAAATCACTTTTAATTCTTTTTATTAACACATCAATAAAACATAACAATAATAAAAATATTCTATTTTTAAAAAAAATACCTACTTACTATAAATATATCACAATTGCAACCACAATTGACATTAACTAAATCAAATAAATACAAAACAATTTTTTCCAAAAATACCATTTAAATCCAATGATTTATACCATAAATAATATTTATGAAATATTATGCACTACAGATATTTATATATCAAAACTTATAAACAATATTAAATTAAAATATAAAATACCATTATCTGCAAAATATAGACAAAATATTAAATAAACTATATAAAATAATAAGTTTTAAATAACAATCAAGTAATTATATTATTAATATAAACATATAAATATTAGCATCACAATATTATGAATAATGAAAAAAATTGTGGACACCATATTTTATATACATAGTAAAATAATACAAAATAACAAACAAAAACTACAATTTATCTCAAAAAATTCAAACAATACATTACAAATACAAATAAAAACTTCTAACCATATTAATAATATACAAATAATAACACAACAAATATTTGCAAGAATATATATTTATAAAATATATTCTACCTAAGTTAAGTATTATAATAAATATATTAAATATTATAATATTCATTAATATTACATATATAATCATACAAAGAAAACCACGAAAACATACAAATATTATTCATCTCATGCAAATTTATAAATAACAGCTTAGTAAAATTTTATCATAATAACGTAATACACCCCAAAATTAGTATATAAATATTAATTTAAAAAATCTTACTAAAATTATCAAATAATAAATATCAAATAAAAAATATATTATTATCATAAAGAATCATGTATACTACATATTTTGCAAAACAATATGAATCATTATAATATTAAAAATCATAATATTCATAGCACAATACTATACAAGATAAGGTGCACAAAATGTCCAAAATAATAAAAATTATTGGAAGAGAAATTCTAGATTCTAGAGGAAATCCAACTGTAGAAGCAGAAGTTCATTTAGAAAATAATCATATCGGTTTAGCTTCTGTACCTTCTGGAGCTTCTACTGGATCACATGAAGCATTAGAATTAAGAGACAAAAATAAAAAAAGATTTTTGGGTCAAGGAGTAAAAAAAGCAGTAAAAATAATTAATACTGTTATAATGAAAGCGCTAAAAAATCAAAACGCACACAATCAAGATATTGTCGATAATATTATGATTGAATTAGATGGAACAGAAAAAAAAAGCAAATTAGGTGCCAACAGTATACTAGCTGTTTCTTTAGCAGTATCGAAAGCAGCAGCATCTCACAAAAATATTCCATTATATAGACATATTGCTGAATTAAACCAAACGCCAACAAAATTTTCTATTCCTTTACCCATGATGAATATATTAAATGGAGGAAAACATGCAAATAATAATCTAAATATACAAGAATTTATGATACAAACAATTAATGCCAAAAATATCAAAGAATCTATAAGAATAGGAGCGGAAATATTTCACAATCTTAAAAAGATACTCATGTTACATGGAATTAATATTACTACAGGAGACGAAGGAGGTTATTCACCGAATTTGCGTTCTCATTCTGAAGCTTTATCCTTAATAAAAGAAGCTACAGAAAAATCTGGATATAAATTCGGAAAAGATATTTCTTTAGCTATTGATTGCGCAGCATCTGAATTTTTTAATAAAAAAACAAATAAATACCATTTCACAAACGAAAACAAAACATTTACATCAAAAGAATTCACAAATTATCTAGAAAAATTAACACAACAATATCCAATACTCTCAATAGAAGACGGATTACATGAAGAAGACTGGGACGGATTCCATTACCAAACAAAAATATTAGGTAAAAAAATACAACTAGTTGGAGATGATCTTTTTGTTACAAATACCCAACGATTAAAAAAAGGGATAAAAAATAAAATAGCAAATTCCATTCTTATCAAATTAAATCAAGTTGGGACATTAACAGAAACATTAAAAACTATCAATGTAGCAAAAAAATTTGGATATACAACAATTATTTCACACAGATCCGGAGAAACAGAAGATACAAGTATTGCTGATCTATCCGTAGGAACACAAGCAGGACAAATAAAAACTGGTTCTCTCAGCAGATCAGATAGAACTGCAAAGTATAACCAACTTATACGTATAGAAGATGATTTAAAAGAACAAGCTATTTTCAAAGGAATCAAAGAAATAAAAAATCAGTAAAATTAAGATTTCTAATAAATTTTACACGTACTACAATCATTCCAATAAATTTTCATAATACACACAAATACACTAAAAATCAAATTTAAAAATTTATAAAATAACTATACATATAAAATTCTAGCAATCATTATAAAATATATTCTATAAAATAATTTTTAAAACATTATTTTTCTATGAAATATTACAAAAAATACAAGAAGAAAATTGAAAAATATATGAAAAATCACAATAAAATTTTACAAAATCACAAAAATTTATAAACATTCAACAACAAATATACATTAAGATATTAACAAAAATACATCAATAATATAAACATTACGTGAAATAACACATATACTATAAAATATTTCATATTATTTACGCAAAACATATCTATTAACAACAAATAACATATTTACAACAATAACTACATTATCAATAGTAACATTATATTCACTACTTAATATCAATACGCTGTAAACATACTAATTTTATAAATATATCAATAAAATTTACCACAATATACTAAAATCAAAAAACTTCTCTAAAATATCTAATAATAAGATATTTATCACATTATATATATTAGAAAAAAATATTCAAATAAAAACAATTTAAAATTTTATAAAATATAAAATTTTAAAAAATTACACTCAAAAAAATTTATCTAAAAATCTCATAACAAAACAAAAAAAATTTTATAAAATATTCATAAATCTTATAAAATATTATGAAAAATAAAAACATACAAAACTTACTCGCAAAACTCAAAACACAAGGAATAAAAAACTCAAAAATATTACAAACCATTAAAAAAGTTCCAAGAGAACAATTTATCAGCAAAAACCTACAAAATCAAGCATATGAAAATATACCATTACCTATACAATGTGGACAAACGATATCTCAACCATATATTGTAGCAAAAATGACAGAATTACTACTACTACAACCACAATCAAATGTATTAGAAATAGGAACAGGATCTGGATATCAAACAGCAATTCTAGCACATTTAGCCAAACATATTTTTTCAATAGAAAGAATAAAAACATTACAATTGCAAGCAAAAAAAAAACTTCAAAAATTAAAATTATATAACATATCCACAAAATATGGAGATGGAACTAAAGGATGGCCCACTAATAAATTATTTGATGCAATTATTATAACTGCAGCATCAGAAAAAATTCCTTCAAAAATCATGCAACAACTCAAACAAGGAGGAATATTAGTAGCACCAATAGGAAAAAAACAACAAATATTAACAAGAATATCAAAAACAAAAAAACAATTCATACAAGAAACTATAGAACCAGTACATTTCGTACCCTTAATATACGACACATAATTACATTACAAATTGTGTCATCATCTAACAAAATCATATTACAATACATGCAAAATACATTTACTAAAACAAAGAGTAAGAAATGCAAAATTATAGATATTCTATCACAATATATTATATATTCATCTATATTATCCTTACAAACACCACTGAATATATACATACATCAGAAACAAATAAAATATATTATTATAAAATTAATAACAAAAACAAAACATATATACTACAAGAAAAAAATTTATTCAATATTACAAATATTAATTTGTACAAATATATAGATAATAAAACAAAAAATACATTTGTATCTGAATTATGTAAAAAATTGATATATGAACATTTACATATATTAAAAAACATAAAAAATTCTAACAAATATCAAAAAAAAACACAACACAAAATAATTTTCAAAACATACAATATAAAAAAAAGAAACAAAAAAAATTGCTGGCAATGGCCAACAAATCAACATTACGCAATAACAAATAAATGTTTTATAAAAAATATCAAAAATACTGGTATAGATATACTAGGTAATATTGGGCAATCTATTGTTTCTACCGCCAAAGGACAAGTAGTATACGTTGGGAATAATTTTAAAAAATATGGAAATTTAATAATTATAAAACATAATCGTAATTATCTAAGCGTATATGCGCACAATAATAAAATACTAGTACATACAAAACAAAAAGTACAAACAGGACAAAAAATAGCTACAATGGGAAACACAGGAACAAATAAAACCAAACTACATTTCGAAATATATTATAAAGGAAAACCAATCAACTTATTGTATTATCTATCAAAAATAAATCCATAATAATATATCACTACCCATAAAACAACATAAAATTTATTATCATGCATCATAAACATATGTATATAAATTTATAAAAACTCTCAACACAATAAAAAATTTCTACAAAATATACAAAACACAAAAAATAAAATTTGAAAAATACTTTATAAGTACATAAAGTTTACAATAACATTTTTATCAAGAAATTTTTTTTAAATAACTATTAAAAACATCCATACACTGTGCTTGTTGTCTCAACCAATGATCCATCAAAACAATAGATACCATAGCTTCAGCAATAGGAACAGCTCTAATACCCACACATGGATCATGTCTCCCTTTAGTAATAACTTGCACAGAATCTCCAAAAACATTCACACTCATTCCTGGAATCATAATACTAGAAGTAGGTTTTAAAGCAATATGCACAACAATATTTTCTCCAGTACTAATTCCACCAAGAATTCCTCCAGCATGATTACTACTAAAACCAGAAGAAGTCATTTCATCACGATTTTCACTACCATATTTATTAACTACAGAAAAACCATCTCCCACTTCAACTCCTTTAACTGCATTGATACTCATCAACGCATGCGCTAAATCAGCATCTAATTTATCAAAAACAGGCTCTCCTAATCCAGGTAAAACATTTTCTGCAACAACAGTCACTTTTGCTCCAACTGAATCTCCAGATTTCTTTAAATGACGAATTAATAAATCCAACTCCTTCAAACAACTCGTATCAGGGCAAAAAAAATCATTATTTTCTACTTCATCCCAACTGTTTAATGAACAACAAATATTTCCCATTTGAGACAAAAAACCCCGCACGATAACATTATATTTTCTCAAATATTTTTTAGCAATAGCACCAGCAGCAACACGTATTACTGTTTCTCTAGCAGAAGAACGACCTCCACCCCGATAATCTCGCAAACCATATTTGCACATATATGTATAATCAGCATGACCAGGCCGATATACATCTTTAATATCATTATAATCTTGAGAACGACAATCAACATTATGTATTAATAACCCTATACTAGTACCTGTAGTAATACCTTGAAACACTCCAGATAAAATCTCCACAATATCTGTTTCTCTTCTTTGCGTAGTATAACGCGATTTCCCCGGTCTTCTCCTATTCAAGTCACCCTGTATATCTTTCTCACACAATGATAAACCAGGTGGAATACCATCGATAATACCACCTAATGCTTTACCATGGGATTCTCCAAAACTAGTAACACGAAAAAATTCCCCAATACTATTTCCAGCCATATCTCGCCCCTCAATCTCCAAAAATTAAAAATAAAACCAAGAAAAAATTATACATAAAAATATCAAATAATACAACACACACACAAAAATTAATTATCAAAAAATACCGTACAATATTTTAAAAATTCATAATAAATAATATTATATGAAAATATTTTAAACATATTTAATACTGACAATATGAAAATATCCATATTTGCAAATATCTTATATAAAAGATTTTCTAATATTTTTCAAGATTCAATAACCAATCTAATTTTTTTCATAGCATTTTTTTCCAACTGACGTACTCTTTCTGCAGACAAACCATACTGTTTAGCCAATGTTTGCAATGTCATTCTTCCTCCTTCATTTAACCAACGAGATCTTATGATATTTCTGCTACGTTGATCTAATTTATTTAATGCTATATTTAATTTATCTGATGCATAATTTCCCCAATTACTTTCTTCAATATTATTAGCAACATCAGAAGATTTATCATGTAAATATAATATTGGAGCAATCCTTTTTCCATCAGAATATTCATCAGAAGATATAACATCAAATGTTATATCTTGTTCTGTCATACGAGATTCCATTTCTCGTACATCTTTACTAGTAACTCCTAACTCTTTAGCTACAATTTCTATTTCACGTTGATTAAACCAAGAAAAACGTTGTTTAGTCTTTCGCAGATTAAAAAAAAGCTTACGTTGCGATTTCGTAGTAGCAACTTTAACAATTCTCCAATTTCGCAAAATATATTCATGAATCTCTGCTTTTATCCAATGCACCGCAAAAGATACTAATCTCACGCCAACTTCAGGATTAAATCTACGAACAGCCTTCAATAAACCAATGTTCCCTTCTTGAATCAAATCCGCCTGAGATAATCCATAACCAGAATAATTACGAGAAATATGAATCACAAAACGTAAATGAGATAAAATTAATTGCTTAGCAGCCTGCAAATCACTGTCATAATACAATCGATTTGCTAAATCTCGTTCTTCTTGTGCTGTTAATATAGAATAATAAGTATTAACAATTTTAATATACGCTTCTAAACCAGAAGAAAAAACTGGAAATAACATATTCATATTTTATAATAATTTTCCTATAATTGATAATCACAACATACATTTATACATAATATATAAAAAACCGTATCAATATCAAAAATATAACAACATTAACATTGCATATATATCAGAATACATCACGTAATATATCAAAAAGTTTTTCAAAATATAATATTTTTTCTAAAAATATAAAGAAACTTACAATACATAATTGACCACATAATACAAATTACCACATAATGCAAACATCATAAAATTTTATAAAACTATATATTAACAACACATAACATTTCCAAAAAACATCTTATCAAATAGTTGGAAAAATAAAATATACAAAAACCAATCATGTTATATGTAAACATACAATACTCTGATAAATACTATATTAAACAAAAATTTCCTAAAATTACACAAAAATTCCTAAAAATACAAAAACTAACATAAATATAAAATTGCAATTAACATTTTTATACAATAAAAATACATATATACAAAACTCTTAAATCACATGAAAATATACACAATATAGAATAACTTAGCAATTTATAAAATAAAAATAGAAAAATCAAAAACACAATATATAAAAATTATTACAAATTAAAACTACTATACTATGATATATACAAACCAATTAGGTATAACAAAATCAAAACAACACACAAATACACAAATATACAATACCAAAAAACTAAAAATAAAAATATATTAAAAATCTACAGAAAATACTACATACAAACTACTGTAAATACAAATCATACCAAAATATAAAATCAAAAATTTCCAAACTATTATATTTATATTATACCAAAATCTCAAAATATCTTCATATAATTAGATATCTCATATATACTCCATATTATCACAATAAATTTTACTGCATTAGATAAAACAAACATTAATAACAATATATCAAGTAAAATTATTGATTTCAATATATACAAAAATATTTATAATATATAACCAATAATTATCATATACAGAATAACATATTTATACATACCATGACATATAAGTTAACGCAAACAATTTCCAACAAAACACAAAATATATTACTAATAAAAATGAATACAGTTTATTGCAAAATATCAAAAAACATATATCAATATTTATTACCCATAATTTAAAAAAATTTAACATCTACTATATAAAACAGTAAAACTTATAAAATATTATAAACAAATAAATAGACAAATTTTCCACTAATAAATATTCATAAAATATCCATAATGCATATATTCTATCAATTATACTACAATGAAAATAACAACATAATTACAAAAATTTCAAAATACTAAAAACTATAACAAAACAGTAAAATATATCTCATATAAAAAAAATATGTTGTAATGCAATATTCTATAAATTATGCTATAAAATAACCTTACAGATATAATACAATTTAACAAACGCAAATATTACATACGAGCAACATAAAAAAATATAAAATAAAAAATTTCATAATTATTTTACATATACAAAACTTTTTAAATATCATCTATTTTAAAAAATATTAAACACCCATCATATAATATACGCAATAAATAAATATTCTATATAATTATCAAATAAAAATTATACATGAATACCATACAAATTTCTATTGGAATTACCCAAAATAATTATCTTATTATATAAACAAAAAACACAACAAAAAACATAAATAAAAAACTAAAAAATACAATCACACTACATCATCAATATAAATACTTACACATTTATAATGATAAAAATTGATAAATTCTACAAAAACTCACAACATATAAAACATAACAACAAAAATATGATAAATTTATATATACCACATATGATCATTATCATTACAAAATACTCAGAAACAAGGAAAATATCATGAAATGTGCTGTCATTACTGGTATAGGAATTATATCAAGTATCGGTAACAACAAAATAGAAGTTTTACATTCTTTACAAAAAGGCAAATCTGGTATTGTATTTTCAAAAGAATTAAAAAATGCAGGAATGCGTAGTCATATTTGGGGAAACATTAATATTGATACAACCGATTACACTGATAAAAAAACTTATCGTTTTATGAACGATTCTTCAATATATGCCTATTTATCTATGCAAGAAGCCATTCAAGATGCCAAGCTTACACAAAGTATGATATCCAATAATCGCACAGGAATAATAGTAGGATCTGCCGTAGGTTCTCCAAAACACCAAATACTTGGATTTAACAATATGAAACACAAAGGATTACATAAAGTTAAGCCATCTATAGCGATACAAACAATGTCTTCCAATATATCAGCATGTTTAGCAACAACATTTAAAATTAAAGGAATTAATTATTCAATCAGTTCCGCATGTTCCACATCCGCGCACTGTATAGGAAATGCAGCAGAAATAATACAACACAATAAACAAGACATAGTATTTGCCGGAGGGGGAGAAGAATTATCTTGGGAAATAGCATATGCATTTGATGCAATAAGAGCTCTTTCTACGCACTATAACAATGCACCACAAAAAGCATCAAGAACATATGACATACATCGAGATGGATTTGTAATATCTGGAGGAGGAGGTATTATTGTAGTAGAAGAACTACAACATGCCTTAAAAAGAAATGCACACATTTATGCAAAAATTGTTGGATACGGCACAACTTCTGATGGTTATAATATGATTATTCCCTCTGGAACAGGAGCAATTCGTTGTATGAAAATGGCTATAAAAAATATCAAAGAACCCATAGATTATTTAAATACACACGGAACATCTACAAAATTAGGAGATATTAAAGAACTATGGGCAATTTATAAAACATTTGGGAAAAACCATCCATATATATCCTCCACTAAATCAATGACTGGACATTCCCTAGGGGCATCTGGAGTGCACGAAATAATTTTTACAATATTAATGTTAGAAAATAACTTCATCGCCCCAAGCATAAATATTGAAAAAATAGAACCATACGCAAAAAACATGAACATTATTACAAAAACAACAAAAAAAAAAATAAACATAGCAATGAGCAATAATTTTGGATTTGGAGGAACCAACGTCACTTTAGTTATATCAAAATATCAGTATTAATATGACATCCTATCAAAATATATGAAAATTAATCTATATTAAATCAAATTTTATTTAAAAAAATAAATATACCACAATATATTTATCAAAAATCTATTATCAAAAAATCTTTATAGTTATCTCAAAAAAATCAATATCTATTCAAAAAATATATTGTACATTATATAAAAATTACAAAACATGTAAATTTACTATTTAAAAGCACACTATATATTAAATTTTAAATAAATTTTCTATACAAAAATAATAAATTATATATAATACATATAAAATAAAAATTTAAAAAATAATAATGAAAAAATTATTAATCTATAAAACATAAATACAACGCAATCGCTAATATAATAGCGAAATTAAAAAATTTTATAAGAATACATTCTTATTTATTATTAATATATATAAATATGAAAATAGCACTTAGCATTGCATATAATGGTAAACATTTTTCAGGATGGCAAAAACAAAATAAAAAATATTCGAGTATACAAGAAACTATTGAAGATGCTTTATCAAGTATTGCTAACGAAAATATTACAACATTATGCGCTGGAAGAACCGACGCAGGAACACACGCAACTGCACAAATAATACATTTTGAAACAAATAAAAAAAGACCCATGCATGCATGGACATTAGGAACCAATACAAAACTTCCAAAAAATATCTGTATAAATTGGGCAAAAAAAGTAAAAAATAATTTTCATGCAAGATTTAGTGCTATATCTAGAAGATACAGATACATTATATATAACCATTTATTACGCCCATCCTTATTTTACAATGGAATAATGCACTGTAAAAAAAAATTAAGTATAACAAATATGCAATTTGCAGCACAACATTTGATAGGAGAAAAAAATTTTATCGCCTTTAAACCATCAAAATGCCAATCAAAAACTTCTTGGAGAAGAATACATCATATACATATTAATAAAATTAACCAATATATTATCATAGATATTAAAGCAAACGCATTTTTTCACCACATGGCAAGAAATATCATAGGAAGCCTTATCGAAATAGGAAAAGGAAAACAAAAGAAATATTGGATACAAGAACTATTACGTGCTCAAAATAGATCACTAGCAGGTCCTACAGCACCATCACAAGGATTATACTTAGTGGAAGTTAATTATCCAAAAGAGTTTTATTTGCCAATTACTCCAATTGGTCCATTATTTTTAAACAATTAATCTACACAATTTCAGTATCTAAAAATGCGTAATTAAAAAACTATAAATTCTTTATACAAAAAATAAAAAAAATTTATTCATGCACATTGTAATATAAATATTATTTAGTGTACAACATTATTAAAATAATAATATTCATTCAAATTTTATTCAAACTCATAAAATTATACTAAACTATTTCATCACAATGAATTGGATTATAAAAACTCCTAAAAAAAATTTTTCAAACAACAAAAAAAATAACATTCCTCAAGGAATATGGAAAACATGTCATACATGTCAAACAATATTATATTATAAAGAATTACAAAAAAATTTAGAAGTTTGTCCAAAATGCGATTATCATATGCAAATAAGCGCCAGATCTAGATTATATTCCTTCTTAGATCAAGAAAAAAATTATCAAGAAATACAAAAAACACTAGAACCAAAAAAAATTCTAAAATACAAAATACCACTAACATATTACCAAAAACTAATACAAGCACAAAAAAAAACTAAAGAAAAAG
This sequence comes from Candidatus Westeberhardia cardiocondylae, assembly GCA_024648765.1. Lineage (GTDB taxonomy): Bacteria > Pseudomonadota > Gammaproteobacteria > Enterobacterales > Enterobacteriaceae > Westeberhardia > Westeberhardia cardiocondylae_B. The sequence continues at coordinate 20,524 of JABYQC010000002.1, forward strand.
AAGCAATTATTATAATAAAAGGATTATTACATAACATTCCCATAGTAGCTGCCTCCTTTGAATTCTCTTTCATGGGAGGATCAATGTCTTCGGTAGTTGGAACAAAATTTGTATATGCAGTAAACACAGCTATAAAACATCATTGCCCTCTTGTATGCTTTTCAGCCAGTAGTGGAGCAAGAATACAAGAATCACTTGTTTCTTTAATGCAAATGGCTAAAACCAGTGCAGCTTTAGCAAAATTAAAAAAAAAAAGATTACCATACATTTCAATATTGACAAATCCAACCATGGGTGGTGTATCTGCCAGCCTAGCAATGCTAGGAGATATAAACATTGCAGAACCAAATGCACTTATAGGGTTTACAGGACAAAAAGTTATTACACAAACCATACACAAACAACTCCCTAAAGAATTCCAAAAAAGTGAATTTTTGTTGAAAAAAGGAATCATAGATATGATTATAAAAAGAAAAAACATGAGAAACAGAATAGCAAATATATTAGTAAAATTAACAAATCAAACAAAAACAAAAATAAATTTTAAACATAAAATAAAAAAATAATAATAAATCACATTATGAAACACATATTTTTCATATGTTAACAAAAAATCAAAAATAACATTAAACATACAATACAATTAATGTACATATACCATAACGAATCAAAACATACCAAAATTTCACCCAATAAAATAATACGCAAAACATAACATTAAAATTTCGCATATAGCAATAATTACTTCAACATAAACACTATAAATCTATACTTAATACCAATATTACAAATATCGTCAAAAATTCTAATTGATCACAATTTTAAAAATTAAAAAAAACGTATAATATAATCTCTATATATTCAAATAATACATATCTCATATATTTTATAAAAAATCCATACTATATATAAAAAAATTAAAATAAAAAATTATATAAAATACAAAAAACATAAAAAATAAAATATTATATTTATATTACCAAAATCCTATATTTTTAAAATACTAACATAAAATTTTCCAGAAAATAAATACAATTCAATTTTTATTGCGACTGAATATTTGTAACAGCAACAGTATATATAATATCATCAACAGATGCCCCGCGAGAAAGATCATTCACTGGTTTACGTATTCCTTGTAAAATTGGTCCAATAGAAATCAAATTTGCCGAACGTTGCACTGCCTTATATACTGCATTACCAGTATTAAGATCAGGGAATATCAAAACAGTAGCTTTTCCAGCAACAGGAGAATTTGGATATTTCAATAAAGCAACATCAGGAGATACAGCAGTATCATACTGTAAAGGACCATCAATTAATAAAGAAGGACACATTTTTTTCGCCAAACATGTAGCTTTTCTAACTTTTTCAACATCACAACCAAAACCAGAAGATCCAGTAGCATAAGAAACCATAGCAACTATTGGTTCAATACCAAATAACATAGCAGAAACAGAAGATTGAACAGCAATCTCTGCTAACTGCTCAGCTGTAGGATTTGGATTAATAGCACAATCTCCAAAAATCAATACACGATCTAAAAATAACATAAGAAATATAGAGGATACCAAAGAAACACCTGCAACAGTTTTAATAATTTGCAAAGCAGGTCGCAAAGTATCAGCTGTAGTATTAGCCACACCAGCAACCAATCCATCTACTTCCCCCATTTCTAACATCAATGTAGATAACACTATATTATTTTCCAATTGCTTACGTGCTATAGATTTTGTTATACCTTTATGTTTACGCAACATTAATAAACGACCAAGATACTTTTCACGCAAAAAAACAGGATCCATAATTTTAACCTTGGAATATAAATTAATTCCATGCATATAAGATATTTCTTGAATATTTTTTATATCTCCCAGCAGAATACAATCTGCAATTCTTTTTTTTGAACATATAGAAACAGCTTCAATAATACGAGGATCATGCCCTTCGGGAAAAACAATGAGTTTTTGATATTTCCTAGCCAATTGAATTAATTTATAACAAAAAACAGCAGGAGACACAGATAATACTGATGTACAAGAAATATTATTACGCAAAGATTGCAACCATGTACTATCCAGATAATCTATAATATAATTCTGTATTCTGTTAACACGAAATTGATCATCCCAGGATATATGCATATTAAAACCTCGCAACACCAAAAAAACCTCTTCTAGAGTACAATGTGAAAACAAAAATGCAAACTTAACTTCATGAATAAAGCACATATACAATTGATTAACAAAAATATATTTATCTCTTGAATAATCAGTAAACAATATTGCACCAAATTTCATTTTATTTACTATAATAAAATATACCACTACCAAAATATCTACACGATTTAAAGATATCACTAGCAATGAATTCGAATGACAATACTCTAATATTTTATAAAAAATATCAAAACAAAAAACTATCTCTCTTATTCTATTAATATACAAAAATTTACCAAGAACAATATTAATATTTAAATAATTCACTATATCAACAACACGCGTAGAAATTAAATCTACACTCCAAGGAATACATCCCAATATTGGCAAAGAAACATTCTTAGAAAGAAAAGAAACATCACTATCAATTCTTTTCTGAAAATGAAATTTTCTAAAATCATGAAAAATATTTGGTATAATAAATTGATATTCATCTTGTGGAGAATGTACTTTATTTACAATAATCCCTAAAACATTTTTAAAAATATCCTTTCCAATATGCAAATCCATCCATTTAATATATTTATTAATATCATGATATGTTTTATGATGCGCAGATATCACAAAAACTATTTCAGCATTTAAAATATCAGCAATACTATAATTAAATTCTGCAATTATAGGATATTTATATACAGATACCACTCCTTCTACAAAAACTATATCCTCATGCTTAAAAAAATTATAAAAACGTGAAACCATACTTTCTAACAAAATATTCTGCTGATGTGATTCAAGTAATAATCGAATATACTCTATATTTTCAGATTGTAAAAAAGAAACATGTGAATAATAATGATGCATAATATTTACTATGGGATCATTATCACTACGATTATCTGCAAAACATTGCGCAATAGGTTTAAAAACTCCTAATTTTACACGCTCATGCATAGCTTGAATCATACTAAGTAAAACGCTAGTTAATCCAACTCCAACATCTAAAGCAATAAACATAATAACACGTGGCATGAATCAACCTTTAAATATCATATACAAACTAGTTATTAAGAATATAGAATATCTACTGATTTATTTTAACAAATTTACTACATCTTTCGCAATTACCAAATCTTCATTGGTAGGAATAACAATAACTGGACAACTAGAACTAGTAGTAATAATACCAGATTTTCCATAACGTATTGAAGAATTTAAATGATCATCTAATATAAAATTTAGAAATTTTACTTTTTGTAATGTTAATTTACGAATTAACACAGAATTTTCTCCAATCCCTCCAGTAAAAACAAGCGCATCTAACTTTCCTTCCATTAATACACTATATGCTCCAATATACTTAGACAATCTATAACAAAAAACATTAATTGCACGATGTGAACTAGAAGAAACATTAAAATAATTTTTTTCAATATCACGACAATCATGACTAATACCACCGCTTAATCCTAATAAACCAGATTGCTCTGTAAAAATTTTTTTAATATCTTGTAACGACATATTCAAATGTTCGTATAAATAAAATACAATAGATGGATCAATATCCCCGCAACGAGTTCCCATAACTAATCCTTCCAAAGGAGTTAATCCCATAGAAGTATCCACACAACGACCATTACGAATTGCAGATATAGAACTTCCATTACCCAAATGACATGTAATAATATTGAGACTATCACGTGATTTACTAAGAAATTTGGTGGATTCTTGTAAAACATAACTATGACTAATGCCATGTGCACCATAACGACGTATACCATATTTTTTATATAAAAAATATGGCAAAGGATATAAATATGATTCCTCTGGAATACTTTGATGAAAAGCTGTATCGAAAACAGCAACACTCTTATGTAAAAGATTCGGAAACTTCGCAAAAATTTTTTTTATACCAATTAAATGAAATGGATTATGTAAAGGAGCAAAAGAAATTGCACTTTTTATTCCCCTCAAAACATTAGCATCAATAATAACAGATTCAATAAAATGCGGACCACCATGTACAATACGATGCCCAACGGCAAACAATTCACCTAAAATTTTCAATTCTTTCATCAAAATTGCATCAATAACAAAATCTAAAATTTCTTCTAAAGAATTTAAAGAATCTAATATCTTACATTTTTTTGCACCATTACACTGCCACTGAATATGTACATGTTGAAATGAAAAAAATTCTACAACACCAAAAAGATACTTTTTCATATCAACAAATCCAAAAACAGAAAACTTTATAGAAGAACTACCACAATTTAAAATTAATATCAATTTATTGGACATGAAAAAAATAACACCTAACCATTGTAAATAATTGAATAACATTCATAATATTTAAATCATTGCACATCAAAACATATTGTCTAATGTTTTATAACATACATAAATATTATTTCATCAAAACTTATTCAATCAAAAAAACACAAAAAAACACTAATATAAAATACCACATTACATAATATCTTCATATTAAAAATTATGTAATATAAAAAAAAATAATATCTTATGCAGCACAAAACCTATAAAAAATTCATACTTAAACTTCTAAAAGAAATATTAGAAAATTCATATAAATACCATAAAATAATAAAAATTTTTCAAAACCACAACATAATAAATTTTTACGAAAACTTATAAAATAACATTTCATTCTATAATACACATATAAATATCACATTTTAATTTACACAATATCATATTATAATATCATTCATAATAAAAACAATAAAACATTACAATATTGTTCATAAAACATAAAAATATAATTAAAATCCCCTATTATACTGATATATGCTATATAAAACAATATTATTAATCAAAATAAGATTATATGCAAAATATTTTATTAAAACTTATAAACATAACTAAACAATAAATATATCAATATACAAAAATGAATAATAATGACAAAATATTTAATTATTTACAAAATTTCATTTCAATAATGCTAATAATACAAGATCAAATTTCCAAATATTGCGAAATAAACATATACGTTACATAAAAAATTTTCGCAAACAAATAATTATGACTATATACCTACATGCTTAGAACACACATTAAACATATTAAAAAATTTTCAAATATTAACAAAAACAATACACAATTCTTGTTGTAAGAATTGATAAACTCATTTACAATATGTAATTAATATGTTTAAATTCTACAAAAATATACATGCAATAACACTAAAAATTTTATAACACATACAATATTTTCTATAACAAATAACCAAAAAAATCTCAATTCATCTTACACATATTACTAAATACATTATAATTTGTCCAAAATAAAAATTTCTACATAACAAACAACAACCCATGTAAAAAATATTACAAACTATATACAATGCACATAATACACAACATATCAACAAAACTTTTTAAACATAAAAAATTTATAACATATCACTTATTTATATCAAAATAATAAAAAAAATTTACTTACTTTAAGTAATATGATTACTACAGAAAAAATAAAATAAAACATATGTATAACGAAAATATAATATCTTTTATAATATTCTTTGTGTTGTCTTTAATAATATGTTTATCAATTTTAGTAATAAGTTATTTTTTAGGAGAACGTACAAACAAAAATTCTTTATATTCCAAAAATATACCATTTGAATCAGGTGTTAATCCAATAGGAGATAAAAAATTACAATTTTCTGCACAATTTTATTTAATAGCTGTAGCCTTTATCATCTTTGACATTGAATCTATTTATATATATGCTTGGTCTATTGTAATAAAAGAAACAAACTGGATAAGCTTCATAGAAGCAACATTTTTTATCATTAATTTAATAATAGGATTATTGTATTTAATAAAAAAAAATATATTAAATTGGAACAAAAAAAGATAATTACAAAAAATTCTTAATCAGTTTATTATATACAACAAAACAATATCTACACTATGTAAAATAACAAAAATATGAGGATAATTATGGATTATAATATTGTTCACGCAGAATCTAATAAAAAATATCCTACTAAAAAAATAAAAATCATTAAAAACAATACAAAAAACATTTCAAACAACATTTTTTTATACAAATTGAAAAATATTATACAAAAAATTGTAAATTGGGGACGAAGCAACTCCATATGGCCATTAAATTTTGGATTATCTTGCTGTTATGTCGAAATGACAACTGCATTTACATCCACGCATGACATTGCAAGATTCGGCTCAGAAGTTATTAGAGCTTCCCCAAGACAAGCAGATCTAATGGTAATTGCTGGAACACCATTTATTAAAATGGCCCCAATTATCCAAAGATTATACGATCAAATGTTAGAACCAAAATGGGTAATCTCCATGGGAGCATGTGCAAATTCTGGCGGAATGTACGATATTTATTCGGTAATACAAGGAATTGATAAGTTTCTACCAGTAGATATATATATTCCAGGATGCCCACCAAGACCAGAAGCTTATATGCAAGCTCTATTATTATTGCAAAAAAGAATAAAAACAGAAAAACGCCCATTATCCTGGATTATAGGAGAACAAGGAAAATACAACATCAAAATAAAATCAGAAAAACAAAAGAAAAGAAAAATAAGAAACACTGTGAAATACTTTAAATCTCCTAATAAAATCTCATAATCCATCAATAATTATTTGCAATACTCCCAAAGATCTCCATATAGATAAAAAGTACAATAATTATACAACATAGTAAGTTATTCTAAATAATATGGAAAACAAAAATAAAACAAACCACCAAAAAAATGCAAAATTTTTCAATCACTGTATTGTGCAAAACATCTACGAAAATTTTAAAGAAAATGATCTTTTGATACAAAAAACAAAGATTGGCATTCCAGTAATCTGGATAATAAAAAAAAAAATTTCTCAAGTACTAAAATTTCTAAAAACTAATACAACATTAAATATCATGTTATATGACTTACATGGAATAGATGAAAGATTCAGGTTGCATAAACAACATATACCAAAAACAGATTTTACTGTATTTTATCATTTATTATCCATACATTATAATACTGATATTATTTTAAAAGTAGCTCTGTCTATACATGATTTACATATACCTACAGCAACAAAATTTTTTCCAAATGCCAATTGGTACGAAAGAGAAACTTGGGAAATGTTTGGAATAATTTTCGATAATCATCCAAATCTTACTCATCTTATAATGCCAAAAAATTGGCAAGGATATCCATTAAGAAAAAACCACCCAGCAAGAGCAACAGAATTAAATCCATTTTATCTAAATAAAGAAAAAGAAAAAATAAGCATGCAAGAATTAAATTTTATTCCAGAAGATTGGGGGATGCAAAGAAAAACAAAACAAGAAAAATTTATGTTTCTCAATGTAGGACCAAATCATCCATCAGTACATGGAGTATTTCGCATTATTCTACAATTATATGGAGAAAAAATAATTAATTGTGTCCCAGATATTGGCTATCATCACAGAGGAGCAGAAAAAATGGGAGAAAGACAATCATGGCACAACTACATTCCATATACAGATCGCATAGAATATTTGGGAGGATGTATCAATGAAATGCCATATATATTAGCCATTGAAAAATTAGCAGAAATCCAAGTACCTGAAAAAGTAAAAATTATTCGTGTTATGCTATCTGAACTATTTCGTATTAACAGTCACCTTTTATACATTAGTACTTATATACAAGATGTGGGAGGAATGACACCAGTATTTTTAGCATTTCACGATAGACAAAAAATATATGATGTCATTGAAGGTATTACAGGTGCAAGAATGCATCCAGCATGGTTTCGCATTGGTGGAGTAGCACATGATTTGCCACAAGGATGGGACAAATTACTTCAAAAATGTTTACATTGGATACCAAAAAGACTTAAAAAATATATTAAATTATCTATAAAAAATACCATTTTTCACAGCAGAACAAAGGGAATAGCAGAATATAATGCACAAGACGCAATAGAATGGGGTGTAACAGGAGCAGCACTTCGTGCAACAGGAATTGATTTTGATATTAGAAAAAAAAGGCCATATTCTCATTACGAATATTTTGAATTTGACATTCCCACAGGAAATGGAAAAAGTGACTGTTATACCCGTATTATACTAAAAATAGAAGAAATTTATCAAAGTATTAAAATATTACAACAATGTTTAAATAATATGCCTACTGGACCATTTAAAGCAGATCATCCATTAACAACACCTCCAGAAAAAAAAAAAACATTACAAGACATTGAAACACTAATCACACATTTCCTACAAGTATCTTGGGGACCAGTTATACCAGCCAATGAATCATTTCAAATGATAGAAGGCACTAAAGGAATAAACAGTTATTATATAATAAGCGATGGAGGAACAACAAGTTATAGAACACGAATACGTACTCCAAGTTTTCCACATTTACAACAAATACCTTCAGTAATCCGTGGAAGCTTATTATCAGATTTAATTGTATATTTAGGTAGTATTGATTATGTTATGTCAGATGTAGATAGATAATGTAAAATTACAATATCATAAAACAAAAATTTATTTTTATAAAAAATCATATGAAAATACCCTTTCTATTAAATAAAGAAGATCAAGAATACATCAACCAAGAAAAAAAACATTATGAAAATCCAAAAGCTGCATCTATTGAAATATTAAAATTTATACAAAACAAATATCACTGGATACCAAATCATTTCATCAATCCTATAGCAAAAATATTACATATGTCATGCAGTGAACTCGAAGAAATAACAACATTTTATAGCCAAATATTTAGAAAACCAATTGGGAAAAATATAATTCGATATTGTGATAGCATCGTATGCTATATTAACAACTACAAAATCATCCAAAAAAAACTAGAAAAATTATTACAAATTCATCCAGGACAAACAACGCAAAATAAACAATTTACATTGTTACCAACATGTTGTTTAGGAAAATGTGATAAAAGTCCAGTAATCATGATTAATAATCACACATATACTAATGTAACACCAAAAAAATTACCAATATTATTGGATCAATATAAATTATGAAAATTATTCGAAACATAAAAACACATCCACTTACTTGGCGATTAAGAAAAGACAATAAACCAATTTGGATTAAAGAATATAAACAAAAACACGGATATTTAGGAATACTGCAAGCACTTAAAAAAAAACCAAATGATATAATTCTATTAATACAAAACTCTGGATTAAAAGGAAGAGGAGGAGCAGGTTTTCCAACAGGGTTAAAATGGAGTTTAATGCCACAAATATCCGAAAAAAAAATAAAATATCTTGTATGTAATGCAGACGAAATGGAACCAGGAACATACAAAGATCGTTTACTTATGGAACAATTACCACATCTACTCATTGAAGGAATATTAATAGCTGCATATGCTATACAAGCTAACAAAGGATATATTTTCCTTAGGGGAGAATATATAGAAGCATCAAAATATTTAAAATATGCCATTTTTGAAGCTAAAAAAAATAATTTTCTCGGAAAAAATATCTTAAAAACAAATTTCAACTTCGAACTATTTGTACATACTGGAGCAGGAAGATATATATGCGGAGAAGAAACAGCGTTATTAAACTCACTAGAAGGGAAAAGAGCAATCCCTAGATCTAAACCTCCATTTCCAGCTAACTCTGGTTTATGGGGAAAACCAACTTGCGTCAATAATGTAGAAACATTATGTAACTTACCAGCAATATTAGAATATGGTGTACAATGGTACAAAGATCTTTCTTTAAAGAACACTCGAGATCATGGAACAAAATTAATGGGATTTTCTGGAAAAGTAAAAAATCCCGGAGTGTGGGAAGTACCCTTTGGAACAACTGCACGAGAAATTTTAGAAAATTATGCCGGAGGCATGCAAAACAACCTTACTTTAAAAGCATGGCAACCAGGTGGAGCAGGAACAGAATTTTTAACTCCAAAACATTTAGATCTTCCCATGGATTTTGATAATATAAAAAATGCCGGAAGTAGACTTGGAACAGCTTTAGCAATAGCGATAGATAATACCATAAATATGGTATCATTACTTAAAAACATTGAAAAATTCTTTGCTAGAGAATCATGCGGATGGTGTACACCATGCAGAGATGGCTTACCATGGATTGTAGAATTATTGAAATCTATAGAAAATAACCAAGAAAACACAAAAAATATTGCAATTTTAGAAGATCTCTGTGACTTTATTAGCCCAGGATCAACATTTTGTGCACATGCACCAGCAGCAATAAGCCCTTTGAAAAGCGCCATGAAATATTTTAAACACGAATTTGAAACACAAATTAAAATATAATCTAATATTAAATTTATACATACTGAATGTTCTAACTCTAAAATAATACACCATCAATATAATACGCAAAATATTAAACATTTAAATACTTAAAAATTATGACAAAAATTTATATAAATAATAAACAATATATAACCAATCAATCACATAATTTACTACAAGCATGTTTATCACATGGATTTGATATACCATATTTTTGTTGGCACCCAGAATTAGGCAGCATAGGTTCCTGCAGACAATGTGCAATAAAAAAACATCAAAATCCACAAGACAAAATAGGAAAAATTATTATGTCTTGCATGACTCCTGTAGAAAATGACATAATAATTTCCACACAAGATCAAGAAATACAAAAATTTAGAAAACATATCATAGAATTATTAATGATTCATCATCCGCATGATTGCCCAGTATGCGAAGAAGGGGGAAACTGTCATTTACAAGATATGACTGTCATAACAAAACATCATTCTAGAAGATATCAATTCAAAAAAAGAACTCATCAAAATCAAAACATGGGGCCATTCATTTCACATGAAATGAATCGTTGTATTACATGCTATCGTTGCGTTCGTTATTATAAAGATTATGCTGATGGTAATGATTTTGGCGTATATGGTATTCATGATAATATTTATTTTGGAAGACCAAAAAATGGAACGTTGCAAAACGAATTTTCTGGAAATTTAATAGAAATTTGCCCAACAGGAGTATTTACTGACAAAACACATTCCGAAAACTACAATAGAAAATGGGATATGCAATATGCTCCCAGCATATGTCAACAATGTAGCATAGGGTGTAATATTATTATTTCCGAAAGATATGGAAAAATACGAAAAATAGAAAATCACTATCACGGAAATATTAATCACTACTTTATATGCGACAGAGGTAGATTTGGTTATGATTATCTCAATTTGAAAAACAGAACATACCAACCCAAAAACAAAAAAAATAATCAATGGAATTTCTTAACAGCACAAGAAGCAATAAAAAAAGCTATACATATCTTAAAAAAATCACAACAAATATTTGGTATTGGATCTGCACGAACAACCATAGAAAATAATTTTGCACTAAAAGAATTAGTTGGAGAAGAAAATTTTTCCACGGGAATACCAAAAAAAGAACAAGAAATAATAAAATTAATTTTTAATATTTTACAAAATGGAGGAATTTACAGCCCATCACTTAAAGAAATAGAACAATACGATGCTATATTAATTCTAGGAGAAGACGTTACACAAACAGGTGCAAGAATGGCTTTATCAATTCGCCAAGCTATCAAAAAAACACAAACAACATATTTAAAAAAACTTCAAATACCTATCTGGCATACAAATGCTGTTATGAATATTAGACAAAACACAAAAAACCCACTTTTTATAACTAATATAGACAAAACCAAACTAGATGATATAGCATCTTGGACATATTATGCAACAACCAAAGAACAAGCTAAACTTGGATTTGCTATAGCGCATACACTAGATAAAAATGCACCATCAATAAAAAATATACATTCTTCATTACAAAAAAAAATAAAAATAATAGCAACAACACTCGCTAATGCAAATAAACCTCTGATTATTTCAGGAGTTGGTGCAGGAAGTAAAGAAATTATTTCTGCTGCTGCAAATATTGCTTTCGCATTAAAAAAAATAGGTAAGAAAAAAGTAGGAATCACTTTTATACTACAACAATCTAATAGTATGGGATCCATGATGATTCATGGAAAAAATCTTGATCATACAATACAAAAAATAAAAAAATATAACAAAAATAACACAACTTTGATTATTCTTGAAAATAATTTACAACGATATATATCAAAAAAACAAATGCAATCTCTTTTAAAAAATATTAAATACTTAATTATAATAGATAATCAATTTAATCCTATACAACAACAATCCAATTTAATTCTCCCATCAACAAATTTTTCTGAAAGCAGCGGAACAATTATTAACCACGAAGGGAGAGCGCAAAGATTTTTTCAAGTATATTACCCGAAACATTACAATAATAAAATTACTACATTGGAAGGTTGGAGATGGTTACATTGGTTGCACACAGCATATAAAAAAAACAACATATACTGGAAAAAACTTGACCATATTTTACAAGAAATATCTCAAAAAATACCACAATTACGCAATATTGTAGATGTAGCTCCACAAGAAAATTTTCGAGTACACGGAAAAAAATTAGCAAGAATGCCACACTGTTACAGTGGAAGAACCATATTAAATACACATATTAATATACACGAAAAAAGTACACCAAAAGATCCTGATAGTATGTTTACTTTTTCCATGGAAGGAGATAATTCACCAAAAACTAATAGAAAACACATAGCATTCGTTTGGACACCCGGATGGAATTCTCCACAAGCATGGAACAAATTTCAAAAAGAAATAGGAGGAAATTTATTATATGGAAATCCTGGAATAAAACTAATTACACCAAATACAAAAAACACACTAAAATACTTTCAAAATATCCCCAAAGAACCACCAACAAAAAAAAATAATTGGTATATTGCAGCATATTGGCACCTTTTTGGCAGCGAAGAAACATCACAAAATTCAAAATTTATCAAAAAAAAAATGCCAAAAACATATGTTATGATAAGCCAAGAAGACATTAATAAATTTAATAATATCATTGATAATAAATTTCTTTCATTTTATTGTCAAGAAAGTTTTTTTTGTCTCCCAATAAGAATCAGCAAAACATTATCTAGTGGACAAATAGGTTTACCAATAGGTTTTCCTGGAATTCCTACTACAATGATAGGACTAGAAGTCACTCAATTAAAAGAGGTATCCATATGCAACAATTAATACAACAAATTACACAAAATTTTACCAAAACAATCACTATATTATTAATATTAATAATATTTGGAGCATATATGAGTTTCTTTGAAAGAAGACTATTAGGACTATTCCAAAACAGATATGGACCCAATCGTGTAGGATGGCAAGGATCCATGCAAGTCATAGCAGATTTCATAAAAATGATTTTCAAAGAAACCTGGATACCATCATTCGCAAATCAAATACTTTTTATTTTAGCACCTATTATAGCTTTCATAATACCAATTATGACATTTTCTATTGTACCTATTACTAAAAATTGGACAGTATCAAATTTTAATATCGGTATTTTATTTCTTTTAATGATGGTTAATATTGGAGTATACTCTATATTATTGGCTGGGTGGTCAAGCAACAATAAATATGCTCTACTTGGATCTATGCGCGCAACTATACAGACAATAAGTTACGAAATATTTTTAGGATTGTCTCTTATGGGAATTGTAGCAAAAACCGGATCATTTAATCTTATCTCTATTGTTACGACACAAGAAAATTTGTGGAATTTTATTCCCCAATTTTTGGGTTTCCTAACTTTTACAATGGCAGGAATCGCAATTTGCCACAGACATCCTTTTGATCATCCAGAAGCCGAACAAGAATTATCTGATGGTTATCATATTGAATATTCTGGAATAAATTTTGGATTACTTTTTATAGGGGAATATATTAACATTATCACCATATCAGGATTAATAACTACACTCTTCTTTGGTGGTTGGCTAGGCCCTTGGTTACCCCCATGCATATGGTTTTTTATAAAAACCATATGCTTTATAATATTTTTTGTACTAATTCGCGCATCCATCCCTAGACCATCATATGAAACAATTTTAACATTAAGTTGGAAAATTTGTTTTCCAATTACATTAATCAATTTATTAATAACAGCAGCATATATTATTTATAAGAACAATACCATACAATAGAATCCCTAAAAATCATGAAAAAAATTATATCTAAACTACTGAGTATTTTCAGAAGCATTTGGATTACTGGAATGCAAGCTTTTGAAAAACGAGAAACTCACAAATACCCTGAAATACCAGCAAAATTATTTCCCAGATTTCGCGGTAGAATAATACTAACAAAAGATCAAAATAACCAAGAACGTTGCGTAGCCTGTAATCTATGTGCTGTAGTATGCCCAGTAAGTTGCATTTTACTACAAAAGGGTACCAAAAAAGATGGACGTTGGTATCCAAAATTTTTTCGAATTAATTTTTCACGTTGTATTTTTTGCGGATTATGTGAAGAAGCCTGCCCAACCTACGCTATTCAATTAATCCCAGATTTTGAAATAAGCGAATTTCGTAGAAAAGATTTAATATACGAAAAAAAAGATTTATTAATTTCTGGACCAGGAAAATATACAGAATACAACTTTTACAAACACACAGGAATAACAACAAAAGAAAAAAATAAAGGAGAAGGAAAAAAAGAAAAAAAACCTATCGATACAAAAAATCTATTACCTTAAAATTATGGAATTAATATGGAATTAACATTATATATAATAGGAATAATAGCAATAATTACAGCTATCAATGTTATCTTACAAAATAACTTAATGTACTCATTATTATATTTTATGGTATCTCTATTATCTGTATCATGCATATTTTTTTTATTAAATTTTTGCTTTATTGGAGCTTTAACAATTATCATTTACACTGGTTCTATAATGATACTATTTATCTTTGTCATCATGACAACAAATATTAAAAAAAAACCAAAGAAAATATGGAAAAATTATAAAAACTGGATAAAATTACTTTTACCGATACTATTTATATATATTATTACATACAATCTTTTGCATGAACAAGAAAGAAATCTTATGACATATAATGAAGCAATTAATGAAAAAGATATAGGATATGCATTATTCGGAGAATCATATTTTATAATTGTTGAATTAGCATCTATTATGCTATTAGCAAGCCTAGTTATTACATTACATATCAGTCAAAACCTTATCAACAAAAAATAAAAATATTACAATAATATACACACAACACAACTATGACATTAACACTACAATATACATTATTCATACCAATAATTTTGTTTTCTATCGGATTTTTTGGAATTATCATACATAAAAATTTGTTATCCATATTCTTAGGAATAGAAATTATGATAAACGCCTCAGCAATAATATATATTATTGCGGAAAACTATTGGAAAAACATCAACGGGCAAATTATGTACATCATAATGATCACTACCGTTGCTTCTGAAACCAGTATATTACTAATACTATTATTAAAATTACAAAAAAAAAACAGTTTAAGCATTACCAGTATATCTAAGAGATAAACACTAATGAACATATTATTTTTAATACCATTGTTTCCTTTAATAAGTTTTTTTGCATTGCAAATTCCAATACGGAAATATAGTACAAAATATATCACAATTATTGGAATTGGTGGCGTTGGATTATCTTTATGTACCAATATATTCATAGGAAATGAATTTTATTACCATTTAAAAGATAACGAATCTTATTTCTATAAGCAACATTTGTGGACATGGATGAAAATAAATGATTTCCATATTAATATGACATTATTCTTAGATGTATTGTCAATAATCCTAATATTCATGATATTAGGTATTGGATTTTTAATTACAATATATTCTTCGTGGTATATGAAAAAACATGCAAATTATTCGCTATTCTTTTCTTATATAAATTTATTTATCTCCAATATGATACTTTTAATTTTAGCAGATAATTTATTCACCATGTATTGTTTTTGGGAACTTGTAGGATTCTGTAGTTATCTTTTAATTAATTTTTATTATAAAATACAAAAAAATAGAAAATTAGCAATGAAATCATTCATAATTACCAGAATAAGTGACATATTTTTATTGCTAGCAGTATTAACTCTGTACAATCAACTTAAAACAATAAACTTTCATGAAATTTCATATTTACTAAAAAACACAAAAAATTTACCTAATATAGATACAGCAACTTACATGTTACTTATGGGAGCTATGGGAAAATCTGCTCAATTTCCATGGCATACATGGTTAACACATGCTATGGTTGGTCCTACACCAGTATCAGCTTTAATTCATTCTGCAACTATGGTAACTTCTGGAATATATTTAATATACAGAACACACACAATATTTCTCTGCGCACCAAAAATTTTACATATATTAAGCATGTTAAGTATTATCACAATAATATTAGCAGGAACATCAGCATTGGCGCAAAAAAACATCAAAAAAATACTAGCTTATTCTACAATTAGCCAACTTGGATATATATTTTTATCTCTTAGCATACAAGCATGGAGCACCGCAATATTTCATTTAATAACACATTCACTTTTTAAATCATTACTTTTTTTATCCACCGGTGCATTAACCACATCTTGTCATCATCAACAAAATATATACAAAATGGGTGGACTAAAACAACCACTATACTTTATTTATATATGTTTTATAACTGGAGGAGCATCACTAATAGGAATACCATGGATAAGCATTGGTTTTTATTCAAAAAAACAATTGATATCTTCTATATTAAATTATAATAACTATTACATAATCTTCGCAGCAATACTAGGTACATTTTTTACCATTATGTATACTCTGCGCATGATTTTTACTATATTTCATGGAAAAAATAAAATAATACCAAAAAAATCCTATAACATTACCTGCAATATTCCTTTAATAATATTATTAATATCATCCACATTTCTTGGCGCTATTGTTATACAACCATTAATAAAACTTCTACAAAAAAATTCATATAATATAATATATACAAATAATATAATAACACAATCCATAATATCCGAAATTACTATTATAATTGGAATATATTTATCAATAAAATTTTGGATCAAACAAAAACATTTATTTGCAAATCATAAAAAAATCAAAAAATTCAAATATTGTATTCTATCATTTTTGCATGATGGATGGAAAATAGATAAAATATATCACATAATATTTGTTAACACATATAATATATTATGCAAAACTCTATCTAAAGATCCATTAGGCAAAAAACTATATTATATAATATACAAAATATTTCATTACATTACACTTGTTGGAGAAAATATCGAAAATAATCAAAAAATATACCGACAGTACATATTATTTATGGGAATCAATACAATCCTCATTATCACAATCATTACATTAATATCATAAATATAAAAAATTATAAACAATACCTAAAAATTTCTGATATAATCTCGGAAATTAATTCATAAATATATAATCACGGAATATTATATGTTACTTCCTTATCTTGTTCTAATTCCCTTCATAGGTGGATTAATATCCTGGAAAATAGACAATATCACAAATAATAAAAAAATCACAAAATTTGTTTCCTTAATAACTATGGGAATTACTTTATCACTTTCTATAATATTATGGACACAAGAAGAAAAAGAAAACATATCAAATACTTTTCCTCATTGGAAATCAGAATATACACTTGAATGGATTTCTAGATTCGGTATCAATATTCATTTTGCCATAGATAATTTATCTAATACCATGATAATTCTCAGTACTTTCATGGGAATAATCGCTATACTATGTTCTTCTGGATCTGAAATTAAAAATCACCTTGGAGCATTTCATTTCAACATTCTGTGGGCTATAACTAATGTTATTGGCATATTCTTATCTGTTGATATGATATTATTTTATATATTTTGGGAAATAACATTATTTCCAATATATTTTTTAATTATATTATGGGGTCTTCCAACATCTACATTATATGAAAGAATTTCCTCAGCAAAAAAATTTTTGGTCTATTCACAAACTAGCGGAATTATAATGTTAACATCTATTTTAGTTTTAGCATCAGTATATCACTGGAATTATGGAATTTGGACATTTAGTTACGAAAATTTACTAAATACAAAAATACCAAAAATATTAGAACCAGCAATAATGCTAGGATTTTTCTTGGCCTTTTCCTTAAAAATACCAATCATTCCATTTCATGCATGGTTACCCAATGCACACAAACAAGCACCTACTGCTGGTTCTATTGAACTCACAGGATTATTGTTAAAAACTGGAATATATGGTATTTTCCGATTTAATTTACCATTGTTTCCACATTCATCATACAATTTTTCTACAATTGCAACATATATTGGAATTATCGGAATATTTTATGGAGCATGGATGGCGTATACCCAAAATAATATAAAAAAAGTTATTGCATACTCTAATATATCACATATGGGGTACGCTATAATAGCTGCATATAGTCAAAATAAATTAGCATATCAAGGAACTATTTTGCACATCATAGCACATACTATATCCTCAGCAGGAATCTTTATTATTTTTGGTCAAATATACAAAAGAGTTCAAACATACAATATCAAAAAAATAGATGGCATGTGGAACAAATTACAAACAATTCCTTCTATGCTATTATTCTTTTTTGCTGCAACACTTGGTATACCAGGAACAGGAAATTTCATAGGAGAAACAACAATATTGTTTGGTATCTATGCAGAAACACCAATACTTGCAACTATTGCTTCAATGGGATTAATTATTACCACAGTTTATACCTTAAAAATCATGCAAAAAATATTATACCAAGATAAAAAATTCCATAAAAAAATACAACATGTTACAAAACAAGAACAATGTATTGTTTACTTAATTGCTATTCTATTAATACTCACAGGAATATTTCCACAATTTATAATACAAAAATCTAATAACACCATGAATAACATCCACGAATATTTTACAACACACAAAAACCAATTTTAAACTTTATTACAAAAAATGAATAAAATACCCACAACATTAATAGCATTATTGCCATTATTAACTATTAGCATAACAATTTTAATAATATTATTAAATATTACATGGAAAAACAATCAAACAGTTAATATGTATCTCACAAGTATAGGATTAAATTTAGCAATTTATTTTACAAAATACTGCAATCAAAAAATACCAATATATATAGCACCATTAATAACAATAGATAAATTTTCCATATTTTATACAAATTTAATTTTATTAGGATACTTAATAATAAATTTTTCTTCCCATATTTGGATAAAAACAATATTAAAAAATCAAAGAAGTGAATTTTATATACTGTTATTAATTTCTTCTATAGGAAGCATAATACTATGTAGTAGTGAAAATTTTTTAACTTTATTTTTCGGAATAGAAATAATTTCTCTTACATTATTTGGTATCATAGGATATAATATACCAAAAGGTCACAATAAATCCCTCGAAATAACTACATACTATATAATATTATCCATAATCTCCTCATCTTTTTTAATATTTGGTATAGCACTAATATATGCATATTGCGGAGATCTATCATTCTACAACATCAAAGAATTATTACAACACAATACTTTATTAATAAATCACCCTATGATACTCATAGGAGTATGTATGATAACAATCGGAATAGGATTTAAATTATCCCTTGCACCATTTCATTATTTATCTCCGCAAATTTATCAACAATCTCCATCGCAACATATTATATTCATAACTATTAACAAAATTACGATTTTTTTAGCAACAATGCGTTTTTTTTCACATACATTATTAATACATAATAAAACACTTTGCCAATTACTAATATCCCTTGCAAGCATTTCTATACTACTAGGAACATGCATGGCACTAAAACAAAAAAACATAAAAAAACTTTTAAGTTATTCCTCCATTGCAACACTTGGTTATTTAACTATCAGTTTAACCACCATAACACCCCATTATTCTCTAACAATAGAAGGAACAGGAGTATATATCTTAGGATATCTTATTGCTACTATAGGAGTATTAAATATAATAAGTATAATATCCAAAATATATACTACAGAAAAAAAAACACAAAAAACCCATCTTACATCCTTCTACAAAGGATTATTTTGGAAACATCCATATATATCAATAGCATTCACCACGTTTTTATTATCTCTTGCTGGCATACCTATAACAATAGGTTTTATCGGTAAACTATATATCATCATGTTAAGTATCCATAATCAAATATACTGGGTAACCATAATCACAATTATTGGAACTATAATAAATATGTTATATTATATATATATAATTACTATTTTATATCTACCTACCAAAAAAACAGAAAAAAATAAAATAATACAGTTTAAACACACAAACTATTATAGAAATTTCATTATAATTATTTTTTCTACATTAACTACAATATTTCTGGGAATATATCCAAAACCATTGATTACAATACTGCAAACAATAAAATAATTCACACATTTAAAAACATGTTGTAAAAAATTACAATTTAAATTTACTAAGATTATCATAATCAATCTCTGAATTAATTTGATTAATCAAATAAGAACTAGCTTCAACCTCCTGTGGAGCAACTTGCACATTATCCGAAAATAACCAAGAATCAATCCAAGGAATTGGATTAGAAACAACGTCAAAAATACAATCTAAACCAATTGCTTGCATACGAATATTAGTAATATACTCTATATACTGAATCAAGATATCTTTATTTAAACCAATCATAGAGCCATCATGAAACAAATAATCTGCCCAATCTTTTTCTTGATTTGCTGCAACCAAAAATATATCAAAAAATTCCTTTTGGCATTCTAAAAAAATTTCCTTAATATCAACATCATACATACGTAACAAATTTAACATATGCTGCGTACCAGATAAATGCAAAGATTCATCTCTAGCAATTAAACGAATAATTTTCGCATTTCCTTCCATTAACTCCCGTTCAGCAAAAGCAAAAGAACAAGCAAAACTTACATAAAATCGAATACCTTCTAACACATTAACACTCATTAAACACAAATAAAGCTGTTTTTTTAATTCTCTTAAACTTACTTCGCCAACTTTTCCATTAATTTTATACTTATTTATTCCAAATAAATGATAATAATGAATATGTTCAATTAGAGTATCATAATATACTGCAATATCCTTTGCACGCCTCAAAATCTCTTTATTACTTACAATATCATCAAATATCATAGATGGATTATTAACAATATTACGAATAATATGTGTATAAGATCTAGAATGAATTGTTTCAGAAAATGACCAGGTTTCTATCCAAGTTTCTAATTCAGGAATAGAAGCTATAGGCAAAAAAGCTACATTAGGACTACGACCTTGAATAGAATCTAATAAAGTTTGATATTTCAAATTACTAATAAAAATATGTTTTTCATGTTCCGGCAAAGAACAATAATCCACCCTATCACGAGAAATATCAATTTCTTCTGGACGCCAAAAAAAAGATAACTGCTTTTCAATTAATTTTTCAAAAATTTCATGTTTTTGTTGATCAAAACGAGTTACATTCACTGGTTGACCAAAAAACATTGGTTCTAACAATTGATTATTTTTATTTTGAGAAAAAGTAGTATATTTCATCAATCAAAATCCTCGTTTATATAAAATATTTTTAACAATATTAAACATGACAACAAGAAGACAAATTGTGTTCCTGAGAATACAAAAATTTTTCATGTACCTGCATATTTTTCTGCGGATCCATGGCTCCATCACGAGTATTATGATAATATAAAGTTTTCAATCCAAATTTATAAGCAATTAATACATCTTGTAATAATTGCATCATGGGGATTTTACCATGTAAAAATTTTGAGGGATCGTAATTTGTATTAGCTGAAATAGCTTGATCAACAAATTTTTGCATAATCCCGACTAAATGCAAATAACCAATATTATTTGGAATATTCCAAAGAAATTCATATTTATCACCTAAACGTATAGATTCGGGAACAACTTGTCTTAAAATACCATCTTTAGAAGTTTTTACAGTCAAAATAGAACGGGGAGGCTCAATACCATTAGTTGCATTAGACACTTGTGAAGATGTTTCAGAAGGCATCAAAGCTGATAAAGTTGAATTTCTCAAACCATATCTTTTAACTTGTTTACGCAATTTCTTCCAATCACAATGTAACGGTTCATTAACAATATCATCAATATCACGCTTATATGTATCAATTGGAAAAATATCATTAAAATAATTTGTTTCAAAAAACAGAGGACATGCACCATACTCTTTCGCTAAATTACATGAAGCTTTTAATAAATAATATTGCATCTTTTCAAATGTACGATGTGTAAGATTATTAGCGCTACCATCAGAATAACGAACACCATGTTTAGCTAAATAATATGCAAAATTAATTACACCAATACCAAGAGATCGTCTACCTATTGCAGCATTTTTAGCTGATGGAGTTAAATAACTTTGATAATCAAGTAGAGAATCGAGAGCTCGAACAACTAAATCTGATAATTCATCAAATTCATCAAGATTATCAATAGTTCCCAAATTAAAAGCAGACAACATACACAATGCAATTTCTGCACAATCATCATCAATATGATTAATAGGTTTAGTCGGCAAAGTAACTTCTAAACACAAATTAGACTGACGAATAGGAGCAAATTTAGGATTAAATGCACCATGCGTATTACAGTGATCAACATTTTGTATATAAATACGTCCTGTAGAAGATCTTTCCTGCATCATTAACGCAAATAATTCTCTTGCTTTAACTCTGCGATACCTAACACTAATATCTTGTTCATATTTTGTATATAATTTTGCAAATTCATTTTGATCAGAAAAAAAAGAATCATATAAATTAGGCACATCAGAAGGACTAAATAAAGTAATCTCCTCATCATTTAACAAACGACGATACATAAATCCATTTAATTGTACACCATAATCCATATAACGCACTCTATTTGTTTCTACTCCACGATTATTTTTTAATACTAAAAGATTTTCTATTTCTAAATGCCAAATGGGATAAAATAATGTTGCAGCACCACCTCGTACACCACCTTGTGAACAAGATTTCACTGCAGTCTGAAAATATTTATAAAAAGGAATACAACCAGTATGGAAAGTTTCTCCGTTACGAATAGGACTACCTAAAGCTCGAATACGACCAACATTCACACCTAAACCAGCTCTTTGCGATACATATTTGACGATGGCACTAGCTGTAGCATTAATAGAGTCTAAACTATCATCACATTCTATCAAGACACAAGAGCTAAATTGTCTACTAGGAGTACGCACACCAGACATAATAGGAGTAGGAAGAGAAATTTTAAAAGTTGATATAGCATCATAAAAACGCTTGACATAATTTAATCTTTTTGCATGAGGATAATGCATAAACACAACTGCAGAAATTAAAATATACAAAAATTGCGCACTTTCATATATATCTCCAGTAATTCTATTCTGCACCAAATACTTATTTTCCAATTGTTTAACAGCAGCGTAAGAAAATTGCATATCCCTACTATGATCCAAAAAACTATTCATGTATGATATTTCATCATAACTATATTTTTCGAGCAAACATACATCATATTTACCTAATTTTACCAAACGACATATATGTTCATATAATTTAGGAGGATCAAACCTACCAAAAGCTTTTTTCCGTAAATGAAAAATAGCCAATCTTGCTGCAAGATATTGGTAATCAGGAAATTCGGAAGAAATTAAATCCGCAGAAGATTTAATAATAGTTTCATGAATATCAGATGTTCTAATACCCTGATAAAATTGAATACGAGAACGTAACTCAACTTGCGATACAGAAACATTTTGCAATCCTTGTGCTGCCCAAGAAATTACCTTATGAATTTTATCTAAATCAATATCTTCTTTACGACCATCTCTTTTCGTAACAAATAAATGCTGCTTCACAATTTATAATCAACCTCCACAGTTTTAATAAAATAAAATACACACATTACATGCATTATATACAATATTTAACAAAATATATGCAACAACAATGCAAATTTTGTTATATATTAATACATATCCACTATCTTAAACAATTCACACATCCTAAAGATGATTAATATACCATAATCATAAAAAATAAAAAATATAAAAATCTTAATACATAAAAGCCACATACCATAAATAGATACATAATACTATATAGATATATTTGCAAACATTTTACATACTTATACAAGTATATGCATATTATACAATAAAAACATCTCACGCAATTACATCAAATAAACTTTAAACACTAAAATACTATCTTAAAAAAAATTCCAAATATAATTTTATCTATACAAAAACATTAAATACAAAAATATATAATCAAAAATTTTCATAACCAAGTACATAATCATAATACACAAAAATACATAAATATCATTGATTAATATTATTAGCAAATCTTATAAAACTCATGAATACCTTCAAATATTTTCCAAAATTTTATAAAATATTTATTTTTATCATCATATAGTGTAAAATCCCACTCATCTAACGTATAAATACATTCATAAAAATTAAAACATTTTATAAAATATTAACTCAATAACTAAATGTAACATTATGCACAATAACACAAATAATATTATACCTATTACAATAGAAAAAGAACTCAAACAATCTTATTTAGATTATGCGATGTCTGTTATCATTGGAAGAGCATTACCAGATGTACGAGATGGATTAAAACCAGTACATAGAAGAATACTATTTGCTATGAATATTTTAGGAAATGACTGGAATAAACCACACAAAAAATCTGCAAGAATAGTTGGTGATGTTATTGGAAAATATCATCCACATGGAGATAATGCAGTTTACGAAACTATTGTACGTATGGCGCAACCCTTTTCATTACGATATATACTAATAGATGGCCAAGGAAATTTTGGCTCCATAGATGGAGATTCTGCAGCAGCCATGCGATATACAGAAATTAGAATGACAAAAATTGCCCATGAATTACTATCTGAATTAAATCAAGAAACAGTGGATTATACAACAAATTATGATAATACTGAAAAAATACCAAATATTTTTCCTACTAAAATACCAAACTTATTAATCAATGGCTCTTCTGGAATTGCTGTTGGAATGGCTACCAACATTCCACCACATAATCTTACCGAAGTAATCAATGCTTGTCTAATATATATGGAAAATGAAAACATAACAACGGAAACATTAATGCAATATATTCCCGGTCCAGATTTTCCAACAGCCGCCATAATAAATGGAATACAAGGAATCAAAGAAGCATATGAAACAGGAAAAGGAAAAATTTATATTCAAGCACGTGCTACTATCAAACATAACAGTAAAAATGGAAGAGAAACAATTATCATTAATGAAATCCCATACCAAGTAAATAAAGCAAAATTAATAGAAAAAATTTCTCACTTAATAAAAGACAAAAGAATAGAAGGAATAAGTAATTTACGAGATGAATCAGACAAAGATGGTATGCGCATTGTTATTAATATAAAAAAAAATGCTATTGGAAAAATTGTTTTAAAAAATTTGTATACATTAAGTCAACTACAAATATCATTTGGTATTAACATGGTTGCCCTGCATAAGGGGAAACCAAAAACTTTATCTCTCAAAGAAATTTTATCATCATTTTTGGAACACCGAAAAGAAATTGTAACACGTAGAACAACATTTGAACTTAAAAAAACAAAAAAGAAAATCCAAAAATTAGAAGCATTAATCATAGCAATTAAAAATATCGATACTATTATTCAAATTATACGAAATGCTTCAACACAAAAAGAAATCACATCCATTATACAATCCACACCATGGAACATTACACATGACAATATAAATAACACAAATTATAATAAAAAAACTTTTAACAATCACAAAAATCACAAAAAACACATAAAAAACTCATATAAACAAACAAAACATCTTACAACAATAAAACAATATTACTTAAATGATAAACAAATCCATGAAATACTAAATTTAAAATTACATAAAATAAACCACTTAGAATACCAAAATATACTCATTAAATATCAAGATATGTTAAACACAAAACAAAAACTTATACACATACTCAATAACCCAAACAATATAACAAAAATTATCAAAAAAGAATTAATATTAACAAAAAATGAATATGATGATCCAAGAAAAACAGAAATAATAACATATCCATCACCTATTAAAACTGAAGATTTAATCAACAAAGAAAAAGTAGTTGTTACATTATCACATCAAGGTTACGTTAAATATCAACCATTAACAGATTATGAAGCACAAAAACGCGGAGGAAAAGGAAAATCAGCAGCTAATATAAAAAATAAAGATTTCATAAATTCTTTATTAGTTACCAACACACATGATACAATTCTACTATTTTCAAATCTCGGGCAAGTATATTGGATGAAAGTGTATCAACTACCAGAAAATAATCGTACTTCACGAGGAAAACCAATAATTAACCTACTACCATTAAAAACAAATGAACATATCACTACTATTCTGCCCATTAAAACACACAAAAAAACATCTCGTAATATTCTTATGGCAACAACAAATGGAAAAGTAAAAAAAACATCTTTTGATGAATTTATCCATCCACGTAATACTGGAATCATTGCCATTAATCTTAATAAAGGAGATAAATTAATTGGAGTAGATTTAACAAATGGAGAAAATGATATTATGCTATTTTCTGCATATGGAAAAGTAGTTCGTTTTTCAGAAAAAAAAATACGTAATATGGGAAGAAAAGTCATAGGAATTCAAGGAATAAATTTAAAAAAAGGAGATAAAGTAGTATCTCTAATCATTCCAAAAAACAACAGCCCAATATTAACTATTACCAAAAATGGATACGGAAAAAGAACCCAACAAACAGCATACCCAATAAAATCTCGTGCAACACAAGGAGTAATATCTATTAAAGTAACATCCAGAAATGGACTTGTAGTAGGTGCAGTACAAGCAGAAAATAACGATCAAATCATGATCATCACTGATTCCGGAAAATTAGTACGCATACGTGTATCAGAAATCAAAATCGTTAGCAGAAATACACAAGGTGTACGATTAATTAGAACCATAGAAAATGAACATGTAGTAGGAATACAAAGAATAATTTAATATAGTAATACACAATCCACTTTGTTAATTACATTCCAAAAAATATTTTCATAAAAATTTACTACAATACAACACAATATTACTTATATGAAAAAATTTATGTATACTATATAACACTAATATACAACATTTAATAACAAACATTATTCTATAACACAAAACATAATATAATATAAACATGACAACATCTTATATAAAATACATGAAAACACAAAAATTTTATTACATAAAACATCACAAAAAACATTATGCTATAAATTTTTCCATAAAACATATTCAAAATACACAACACCAATTATCATAATAAATATACACAACAATAAAAATAAAATTTTTCTTTTATCATATTAATCTATACTATAATATATAAATATTAGGAAACATGTTATATATACAAATAAAGTAAATAAATTGTATATAACCACAAAAATATCAATAATTATTCAAGCACAATAAACACAAACAATACATACAAAAACTTTATACAATAATTATCACTATTGTATTTTACCACCAGAATAATCCAAACAAAAAATAAAAATAACAAATAAACATTACAAAAAAATACAATATATGTATAATAAAAATAAAATTATTGATATCAAAATTCCTTGTAAATATGCAATATAATTTCCATCAAAAAAAAACAACAATCAAAGATAAAGAAATTAACCAACTCAAAATACCACCACATTCATTAGAAGCAGAACAATCAGTGTTAGGTGGTTTAATGTTAGATAATAATAAATGGGACGATATTATAGAAAAAATAAATAACAACAATTTTTTTAGTTATTCCCATCAATTAATTTTCAAAGAAATGCAATACCTTGCAAAAATCGGAAAACCTATTGATCTTATTACATTATCTGAATCTCTAGAAAAAAAAGGAATATTAGCAAAAATTGGAGGATTTTCCTATTTAGCAGAATTGTCAAAAAATACACCTAGTGCAGCCAATATATCTGCATACGCTGATATAGTCAGAGAAAGATCAATAATACGAGAAATAATTTCAACTGCTAACGAAATAGCTGAAGCAGGATATAATCCAAAAGGAAAAAACGCTGAAGACATACTAGACTTTTCCGAATCTAAAATATTTCAAATTGCAGAACACCAATTAAACAAAAACACAGGACCAAAACATATCAATACAATACTAAACAAAACTGTCAAACACATAGAAAAACTCTACAAACAACCATATAATACCGGTATCACAGGAATTTCCTGCGGATACCAAGATATAGATAAAAAAACCTCGGGATTACAAAAATCAGATTTAATTATTATTGCTGCTAGACCAGCTATGGGTAAAACAACTCTAGCTATAAATTTTTGCGAAAACATTTCTATGACAGAAAAAAAACCTGCATTAATTTTCAGTTTAGAAATGTCCAATGAACAAATTATGATAAAAATTTTATCTTCTTTATCAAGAGTCAATCAAACACAAATACGGACCGGTAAGTTAAATAATGAAGATTGGATTCGAATTTATAATACTATAAAAACTTTATTAAAAAAAAACAACATGTACATTGATGATTCATCCGAACTCACACCAATAACATTAAGATCTCGTGCTAGAAAAATATTTAGAGAAAACGGTGGTTTAAGCGTAATTATGGTAGATTACCTACAACTTATGAGAGTACCTACTTTATCTTATAATAGAACATCCGAAATTACTGAAATATCTAGATCTCTAAAAGGATTGGCTAAAGAACTAAAAGTTCCCATTATTGCATTATCACAATTAAATCGCAGTTTAGAGCAACGTTCCGATAAAAGACCAATAAACTCTGATCTCAGAGAATCCGGTTCCATAGAACAAGATGCAGATTTAATTATGTTCATTTATAGAGACGAATTATATAATACAGAGAGTTCTATGAAAGGAATAGCGGAAATAATTTTAAGTAAACAAAGAAATGGACCAATAGGAACAATACGATTAACATTCAATGGACAATGGTCAAGATTTGATAACTATTATCAACATATAAAATAAATATATTATAATAATTATACTATATACAATTTTATAATATATGTTAAAAAAATTACAAATTAAAAATATTGTACAAAATTTCTATAATAAAACTTAATAAAAATAAAAAATAACAATTAATATCATATATAATATAAAACATATCAAATCAATAATATAAAAATATTTTCCTTAAAATACGTATGATAAAATAAACAAACAAATAAAATAACATCTAAACAAAATAAATATATCAATATATACAAAATAATTTTTTAATATTAAAATAATTACAAAATCTACTAATTTAAAATTCCAAAAAATATTAAAATTAAAAAATTATTTTCATTAAACACATGTATTAACAAAACATCAAATATAATACAATACATAGCATATACAATGTTTCAAAACACAAAATAAACATTACATAAAAACACATAATATCATGACAATACCAAATATAAATAAAGTAACCATCAATTCAATATATACTCAATACACATCCATAAAAAATTAACTACAAAATCAGGAAAAAATATGAACCAAGGCATTAATAAAGTTATTTTAATAGGTAATCTAGGAAAAGATCCAGAAATTCGATATATACCAAATAGCGGAACAGCAGTCGCAAACATTAACTTAGCAACTTCCGAAAATTGGAAAGACAAAAAAACTGGAAATATTCAAAAAAGAGTAGAATGGCATAAAATAGTATTATTTGGTAAATTAGCAGAAATAGCAAAAGAATTTTTACATAAAGGATCACAAATATATATTGAAGGATCTTTGCAAACAAGAAAATGGCAAGACAAAAAAGGACAATATCATTACACTACAGAAATAATTGTAAATATTAATGGAACTATGCAAATGCTAGGTAGCAAGCCATCACAAACAACACAAGAAATACCTCAAAATGAAATTAATCAAACAAACACTAAACAAAACAACACAATAAACGAAAAACATAATATATCTTCTTCTATAATAGATTTTGAAGATGATATTCCATTTTAACAAATATAATTATAAAAAATATATAAAACATCTAAAATATATTACGAAAAATTTTTCCTTGCAAAAATATTAAAAAATTTTTAAAATTCTTACATAATAAATATGTATAATAAAACAAATACAAATAACACTAAACATAATCCAAGAAAATATCATCAACATTCTAAAATATTTCTATAATTTTCTATAAAAAATAAATAAAAACTTTCTCCAAATTTTATAAATTCTATAATATCTCATAAAATTATGTTAATACGATAAATAATTAGTTACTCTCGTAAATTATTCTATACATATATGTATACTAAAACATCTACAAACTTTCATCATACATACTAATAATATATATCAACATTAAAAAAATACAATCCTATACAATATTTTCAACATACAACATATAAAACACACAATACACATTCTGTAAAAATATATAAAATCACCGTAAAACTACATATAAGAAAAATATAAACTATCGAACATTTAATGCTAACAAAAAATATAAAACTAAAATATCAAGAATTATACAATTTTACAATATTCATACTAAATAATTAAAAACTTTTTCAACTATCACAATTAACTACAGGTAACTTTTCTTCTTTCCATGAAAACATGCCATTTTTAAGAATATAAACTTTGATAAACCCAGCCAACACAAAATCTTTTGCAAAACTACGGGAAGCAAAACCATAACTACAAACCACAATAATAGGTTGATTCTTCATATTAATCAATTTGCCAAATTTTTTTAAACGTACTTCCTGAGGAAGTAAATGAATACTATTAATAATATGTGCTTCACAATACTCTTTTCTATCACGTACATCTACAATAATAGCTCCGCTATGATTAATTAAATGAATAACCTCAAAATGCACAACTTCTCGAATTTTAGAAAATATTGTTCTAAAAAAAATAAATAATATAGAAAAACCAAGCACTAACCAAACAATACATAACACAAAATGATCTAAAAAAAAACATAACAATTTATCCATATATTTCCTACATACAAAAAACTTTATAAAATAAAAATATCACATATTTAATAATTTATAAAAAACACAATTACTAAAATATCACATTATATATTCTGTTACATCATAAAACATATCAAAAATTTTTACATTATAACATTACCATCATACAAAAATATTTTTATAACCATAAAACACTTATTCAATATTAAAAAAATATCACAATATACTATACATATTATTTTATATATAAAATTTTTTATTAAAAACAAAAATAACATTTCACAAAATATTTTAACATCATAATATGATATAAAATACACATTGATTTTTTTTCTTAAATTCAATAATATTATATAAATAAAACTCCGCAATATTTTCAAATTCCAAAAATATTTCTATTATATCCAATATTCAATGATATTTATCATACAAAAATTAAAACCATACATAAATAATTTCTATAACTACTATTATCAATATATACAATACATGATATCATGTAAAAAATATCAAAACTTAAATTTTACAAAAATTTTCCAACCTTGAGAAATAATATTATGACAAATAAACTAGATTCCCTAAAAAAAATCACAACAATAGTCACAGATAGCAGTAATATTAAAGAAATCAAAGCATTCCAACCACAAGATACCACAACAAATCCAACGCTTATATTAAATGCAATAAAAATACCAGAATACCAAACACATATTAATCATTCCATAAAAATAGCTAAATTAAAATATAATGACAAAATAAAACAAATAAAATATGCAGCAGAACATCTTGCAGTAAATATTGGAACAGAAATACTCAAAATTATTCCAGGAAGAATATCTACAGAAATAGACTCACATTTATCATATAATACAGAAAAAAGCATAAAAAAAGCCAAAGATCTTATAAAATTATATAATCAAAAAAACATACAAAACAAAAGAATTCTTATTAAATTAGCTGCAACATGGCAAGGAATTCGTGCAGCAGAAAAACTAGAAAAACAAGGAATAAACTGTAATCTCACATTATTATTTTCCTTTGCACAAGCAAGAGCTTGTGCAGAAGCAAATGTTTATCTAATATCACCATTTGTTGGAAGAATTTTAGATTGGCACAAAAACGCTAATCCAAAAAAGATATTCACAGAAAAAAATGATCCAGGAGTTATATCCATAAAAAATATATACCACTACTATAAAAAATATCAATACAAAACAATTATCATGGGAGCAAGTTTTAGAAATATAGGACAAATATTATCTTTAGCAGGATGTGATAAACTTACTATTTCTCCAAATCTCCTACAAGAACTAAAAAAACAAAAAGGAAAAGTAACAAAAAAATTATTCCATACACCAACACTAAAAAAACATAATAAACCACAAAACATAAATGAAGACGAATTTCTTTGGATGCATCATCAAGATCCAATGGCAGTAGAAAAATTAGCACAAGGAATACGAAATTTTGCTATTGACCAAAAAAAACTAGAAAATATATTATCTAAAATGATATAAAAAATCACACAACAACATATCCAAAACTTCTATACCAATACATCAAAAAAAATTACACATTTTTTGCTTTTTGCCCCTTGATGCAGGGTTGTGTGCCCCCATCTTATTCTATTAGATAATTAAATATTATTAAAACTATGCGTATAACTACTACGCAAATAAAAATTATAATAAAATTCATAAAAAAATTAATAAAAACATATTGCTTATAAACACCTATATAAAAAAATAAACCGGGGAGATATTACATAATGGCTAAAATAATTGGAATTGATTTAGGAACAACAAATTCTTGCATAGCAATCATTGAAGGAAATAAACCAAAAGTAATTGAAAATAGCGAAGGAGACAGAACCACTCCTTCCATTATTGCTTACACAAAAGAAGGTGAAATTCTAGTTGGACAACCTGCCAAAAGACAATCGGTCACAAATCCTCAAAATACTTTATTTGCTATAAAACGCCTTATTGGAAGAAGATTCCGTGATAAAGAGGTACAAAGGGATGTTAATATTATGCCTTACAAAATAATAGCTTCCAAAAATGGTGACGCATGGTTAAATGTTAAAGGGCAAAGTATGGCTCCACAACAAATATCTGCAGAAATACTAAAAAAAATGAAAAAAACTGCCGAAGATTATTTAGGAGAATCAATTACCGAAGCTGTTATTACTGTACCAGCATATTTTAACGATACACAAAGACAAGCTACTAAAGATGCCGGAAGAATAGCTGGTCTTGACGTAAAAAGAATTATCAACGAACCAACTGCAGCAGCATTAGCTTATGGATTAGATAAAGAAACAGGAAATAGAACCATAGCTGTATATGATCTAGGAGGAGGAACATTTGATATTTCTATCATCGAAATTGATGAAGTTGATGGAGAAAAAACATTTGAAGTACTAGCAACCAATGGAGATACACATCTAGGAGGAGAAGACTTCGATAGTAGATTAATCAATTATTTGGTCAATGAATTTATGAAATACCAAGGAATAGATTTAAGAAATGACCCTCTCGCCATGCAACGTCTCAAAGAAGCAGCAGAAAAAGCAAAGATAGAACTATCCTCATCACAACAAACAGATATAAACCTACCATATATTACAGCAGATTCTACAGGTCCAAAACATATGAACATAAAAATGACCAGAGCTAAATTAGAATCTCTTGTAGAAAACCTAGTAATCAATACCTTGGAACCAGTGAAAGTAGCATTAAAAGATGCTGGACTATCAATTGCTGATATTAAAGATGTTATATTAGTCGGTGGACAAACCAGAATGCCTCTAGTACAAAAAAAAGTTTCTGAATTCTTCAAAAAAGAACCTAGAAAAGATGTAAATCCCGATGAAGCAGTAGCTATTGGAGCAGCTGTACAAGGAGGCGTTCTAACAGGAGACGTCAAGGATGTATTATTATTAGATGTTACGCCTTTATCATTAGGAATAGAAACTATGGGTGGAGTCATGACAACATTAATTGCTAAAAACACTACCATCCCAACAAAACATAGCCAAATATTTTCCACAGCAGAAGATAACCAATCTGCAGTTACAATACATGTATTACAAGGAGAAAGAAAAAGAGCTATAGACAATAAATCTCTAGGGCAATTTAACTTAGATGGTATCTCTCCTGCAATGCGAGGTATACCACAAATAGAAGTAACCTTTGACATTGATGCAGATGGAATATTACATGTATCCGCTAAAGATAAAAACAGTGGAAGAGAACAAAAAATTACTATCCAAGCCTCTTCTGGTTTAAAAGAAGAAGAAATTAAAAAAATGGTACAAGAAGCCGAAGCTAACGCCGAATCTGACAAAAAATTTGAAGAATTAGTACAAATTAGAAATCAAGGAGATCATTTATTACATAGCACTAAAAAACAACTAAAAGAACTAGACAATCATATTAATAAAGAAGAAAAAAATAAAATAAACCAAGCACTAAAAAATCTAGAAAACACACTAAAAGAAGAAAACAAACAAAAAATTGAAGAAAAAATACAAGAACTCATACAAATATCTAATACATTACTTGAAGCAGCACAAAAAAAAGAACAATTCGAAAAACAAAATAAAAATACAGATAACACAAAAAAAGACGAAAACGTTGTAGATGCCGAATTCGAAGAAATAAAAGAAAAAAACAAAAACAAAGATGATTCATAAAAATCATAAAAAATTACATTTTAACTACTAATAAAATAACAAATCAATCTACAATAATACACATAAAAAAGTTAGGGAACAAACATGGCGAAATTAGACTATTATGAGATTTTAGGAGTTTCCAAAAATTCGGGAGAACGCGAAATCAAAAAAGCCTATAAACGCCTAGCTATAAAATTTCATCCAGATAGAAATCCTGGAAATTCTAATGCAGAAAAAAAATTTAAAGAAATCAAAGAGGCTTATGAAATATTAAGTAATCCTAAAAAACGTACTATGTACGATCAATATGGACACGCAGCCTTTGAACAAGGGCATAGTAATCATAGTGGATTCAGCACAACTGTAGAAGGAGATTTTGGAGAGATTTTTAGTGATGTTTTTGGAGATATTTTTGGTAACAAAAGAAACACAAAAACAAGAAGAGGATCAGATTTACAATATAATATTGAATTATCCTTAGAAGAAGCTGTTAAAGGAACCACAAAAGAAATACGCGTACCAATACTAGCAAAATGTGATATCTGTAATGGTAGTGGATCTAAACCAGGAACCACACCAACAACATGCAGAACATGTAGAGGACATGGACAAATACAAATGCAACAAGGATTTTTTACTATTCAACAAACTTGCCCTACTTGTCATGGTGGAGGCAAAATTATTCAATACCCTTGTAATACTTGCCGAGGAAACGGAAAAACAAAAAAACCAAAAATTTTATCTATAAAAATACCCCCAGGTATAGATAATGGAGATCGAATACGACTTTCTGGAAAAGGAGAAGAAGGCACAAACAGAATGTATAACGGAGATTTGTATATACAAATCCAAATAAAAAAACACCCTATATTCGAAAGAGAAAACAATAATCTGTATTGTGAAGTACCTATAAACTTTTCTATAGCAGCACTAGGAGGAGAAATAGAAGTCCCTACTCTCAACGGAAAAATAGGATTAAAAATACCAGCAGAAACACAAAGCGGAAAACTATTACGTATGAGAGGAAAAGGTGTAAAGTCAATTCGAGATGGCAGACAAGGTGATCTTATTTGCCGAGTAGTTGTAGAAACACCAGTAAGACTTAATGAAAAACAAAAACAACTATTAAAAGAATTAGAATCTAGTTTCTCCGGTCCCAGTGGTAATAAAAACAGTCCTAGATCTAAAAGTTTCTTTGATGGTGTAAAAAAATTCTTCGATAACTTGACAAGATAGAATAAATAACAAACAAAAATTAACACACAAATAAAATTATAAGATTGCAACAAATAATATTTTCTTTTTAAAAATACAAAAAAAAATAAAAATATCACATCAGATTTATCTTGGAAATCAAAACAGATTTATAACGAGCTGCTTTATTTTTATGTAACAGTCCTTTACTAACCTGACGGTCTAAAATAGATTGCAACAAACAAAATTTATATTCTGCATCTTTCTTATCACCTGAACAAATAGAAAGGAAAGACTTCTTAATAAAAGTTTTCATCATAGAACGTTGACTAATATTATACTTTCTTTTTTTTTCAGATTGCAAAATTCTTTTTTTACTAGATTTAATATTAACCATAACCACTATAATCTCATGCACAATTAATATACTATATAAAAAATTGATAATATACAATAAATCAAAACAGAAAAAATAAAAATTCTTCTATTCCATAAAATTACATAATATTTCCAATACATATATATAAATACCAAAAATCTAACAAAACATCTTATAAAAACTTTCAAAATACACCAATAATCATAAAATACTCTAAAATTAAACTTTATATAATAACATACAATATAAAACTTAAAAATTCAACAAAATAAATGATATTATATATAATAAATAAAAATTTTTCAAAAATTACTATAATATTATCATAAAATATATTATTACAATAACATAACAAATATTTACCATAAATAATATACAATAAATATTCA
The DNA here is from genome assembly GCA_024648765.1 of Candidatus Westeberhardia cardiocondylae. GTDB lineage: Bacteria > Pseudomonadota > Gammaproteobacteria > Enterobacterales > Enterobacteriaceae > Westeberhardia > Westeberhardia cardiocondylae_B. The sequence continues at coordinate 57,524 of JABYQC010000002.1, forward strand.
CTGAGTATATCATAGTAAATATAAATACCATGCAAAAAACATTTCATATGAAAAATTACAAAAATACCTTAAACATGCCAAAAACAAACTTTCCAATGAAAGGAAATCTACAAAAAAAAGAACCTAAAATATTACAAGAATGGACAAAAACAAATTTATACAAAAAAATCCGAAAAGAAAAACAAGGAAAAAAAATATTTATTTTACACGATGGACCTTTATACGCTAACGGAAACATTCATATAGGTCACGCAATTAACAAAATTTTAAAAGATATCATTATTAAAGAAAAAGGATTAATGGGATATAATGCACCATATATACCTGGATGGGACTGTCACGGATTACCAATAGAAATAAAAATAGAAAAAAAAATAGGAAAACCAGGAAAAAACATGGATCATACAAAATTCAGAATATCATGCCAAAAATATGCAAATGCACAAATTAAAAAACAAAAAAAAGATTTTATTCGACTAGGAATATTTGGAGACTGGGAAAATCCGTATTTAACTATGCATCCTTCCACTGTAGCAAATACTATGCTAACTTTCAAAAAAATACTTTCTCAAGGACACATATATCAAGGAATTAAACCAACATATTGGTGTTTCAATTGTACTTCCACATTAGCAGAATCAGAAATAGAATATTACGACATAAATTCTGTAGCAATATACTGTACATTTAAAATACATGATACAAAAAAAATAACAGAAACATTCAATATACCAAAATCTCACAATGCAATCTATCCAGTCGTATGGACTACTAATCCATGGACATTACCAGGAAACCAAGCTATTGCTATACATCCAGAACAAAACTACCAATTAATTCAAATAAACAACAACAAAGTAATTATAATTAACGAAAAACTCGTACAATACATAATACAAAAAGCACAAATAACAACATGGAAAATCATAGGAACTACACAAGGAAAAAATCTGCAAAATATTATATGTCAAAATCCTATAACTAATCACAATATACCAATTGTATCAAACGAAAAAATTACCAACAAAATAGGCACAGGATTAGTACATATCGCCCCAGGACACGGATTACTTGATTATCTCATAGCAAAAAAATACAAACTCAAAATTATTAACTTAATTAACAAAAATGGATTATACCAATCAAAAATATTTGATAAATTAAATGGACTAAACATAAAACAAATCAATACAAAAATCATACAAACTCTACAAAAAAATAATACACTATTTCATATAGACAATATACAACATTCTTACCCACATTGTTGGAGACACAAAACAAAAGTAATTTTTCGTTCAACAAAACAATGGTTCATATCTGTACCAAAAAAACAACTTTTAGATTCATCTAAAACATCACCAATTAACCAAGTAAATTGGTTTCCTAAATGGGGAAAAACCAGAATAAAAGCTATGTTAGCCAACTGTCCAGATTGGTGCATTTCCAGACAAAGAATATGGGGAATACCAATTCCTTTATTTGTACATAAAAAAACAAATACATTACATCCAAACACCCTAAATCTTATAGAAAAAATAGCAAATAAAATAAAAAAACAAGGAACACAATTCTGGTGGAATTTAAAAATACAAGATATACTGAATATAAAAGAATCACAAAATTATTATAAAATTACAGACACATTAGACATTTGGTTTGATTCCGGATCTACATACTTTACAGTTATCCAAACAAGACCAGAATTTATGCATCACACACCTAACATATATTTAGAAGGACACGATCAATACAGAGGATGGTTTATGTCATCTTTAATTATTTCGAATGCTATAGAAAAAAAACCACCATATAAAAATATAATAAGTCATGGATTTGCAGTAGATAAAAATGGACATAAAATGTCAAAATCTCTAGGAAACATAATTACACCAAAAGAAATAATCAATAAATTTGGAGCAGATATTATAAGATTATGGACAGCATCTACAAATTATACCAACGAAATCACCATGTCCGAAAAATTTTTACAAAATACTATTGATATTTATAGAAAAATACGAAATACAGCAAGATTTCTCTTAAGTAATCTTAACGATTTTGATCCAAATATACATATCATTCCACAAAAACATATGATAGCACTAGATTGTTGGGCAATAAGTTATACAAAAAAAACACAAAAAAACATCATTGCATTATATGAAAAATACGACTTTCATAATGTTGTGCAAAAAATCATGAATTTTTGTTCCATAAAAATGAGCTCTTTTTATTTAGACATTATAAAAGATAGGCAATACACCACTATAAAACACAGCGTAAATAGACGTAGTTGTCAAACTGCTATGTATCACATTATCCAAGCATTAGTACGATGGATATCTCCTATAATATCGTTTACTGCACAAGAAATATGGCAACATATTCCAGGACAACACAAAACGCATTTATTTACTGAAGAATGGTATAAAAATTTATACCATTTGAATCCAAAAGAAGTACTCAATGAAAAATACTGGAATCTAATACAAAAAATAAAAGACGAAATAAACATAATAATAGAAAAAGAAAAAAATAATCATGCAGTACATTCCTCCTTAGAAACAAATGTAATTTTATATGCTAAACCAAATCTTGCAAAAAAACTCAAAATAATAGAAAATGAACTATATTTTGCTTTATCAACTTCTTCAGCAAAAATAAAAAATTATTACGAAGATCATAAAAAACTTGCAATACCATGCAAAAATTTAAATAATTTAAAAATATTAATAACTAAAGCCAAAGGTGATAAATGTCAAAGATGTTGGCATTATACAACAGACATACAAAAAAACACTAAATATCCTACAATCTGTCATCGTTGCATAAACAATATTACAGGAATAGGAGAAACAAGAAAATTCATATAACATGAAAAAAAAAATATATATTTACAAAAAATTATTTTTTCATCTTACGATAATATTTCTTATATTATTAATAGACTTAACAAGTAAAACATGGATAATAAATAATATAAAACCAAACAACACAATACCAATAACAAAAAATATTAACCTAACCAATATTTACAATACAGGAATAATATTCGGAATACTTTCCGATGAAGAAATAAATCAATATACCATTATTTCCACAATATCTATTATATTTCTCATAACAATCATATTAATAATAATACAACAAAAAAAAAGTAAAACATGTAATATTATACAATATACCATAATCGTTGGAGGTTCTTTAGGAAACATATTAGACAGAATAATACATAAAAAAGTCACAGATTTTATTGATTTACATATTAATAATTGGCACTTTCCAAATTTCAATATAGCAGACATCAGTATAATAATCGGAGTAACTTTAATAATAAAAAACACAATACAAAAAAAATAATATTTTAAAATTTTACAACAAATATAAGAATTTCAAAAAAACCATTAAAAAATATCCAAAAGTTTAACACAACACATCATAGATAAAACTAAATATTTATTCTTGTATAAATCATATTAGCTAATATACAATAATCTCGTACATATAAATTTTCAGCACGAAGAAAAATATCAATATTATTTTTCTGTAACTCCTCCCTAGAAAAAAAATAACGTAAACTATTCCAAAGAGTTTTTCTACGACGACTAAAAACAAAATTAATTAAATATCTTAAATACTTTACATCATGTACAGGAATCAAAGGAACAGAAGGAACAAAATGTACTAACGTAGAACACACCTTAGGAATTGGACGAAATGATTCTGGGTAAATATCAAAATTTACAAAAACATTATAAAAATATTGAGCCATTACACTCAATTTTCCATACATCCTACTATTTGGTACTGCAATTAAACGATTTGCAACCTCTTTTTGCAATATAAAATGCATATCAAAAATACAATTTATATATTTAGAAAGATAAAAAATTATTGACATCGCCATATTATATGGAAGACTACCAAATATTCTCAATAATCTTCCACCATTTTGGGAACATAAAGAAAAAAAATTAACTTTTCTGACATCCTGATTAATAAAAATTATTTTATCTTTTAAACAATAACGCGTATATAACATATTAATTAAATCATGATCTATTTCAATAATAGTTAAATTATTCACAAAATTTAATACAACCTCTGTTAAAGCACCTAATCCAGGTCCAATTTCTACCATAATGTCATTAATCTTAGGATTAATAATATCAACTACACTTGTAATATCTTTTGTACTACACAAAAAATTTTGTCCAAATCTTCTCTTTATCCTATAATTTTTATACACGTAATTTGACATATAATAATATATTAAAATAATTCCATATAACTACATTCTCAAGCATGTAATCAAACAACTACTAAAAATTTCATATCTTATTGTGTTTAGTTACACTAAATATTAAATAGTATACAGATTGTTAAATAAATATTCCAAAGTTTTAGATAGTGTAATATCTTGGAAGTTTTTTGTTTTTTACATACTGTTGCAAAATAAAAGTGATATTTTTTATATAAATGTTTCATTAATTGTTAAATTTTTTATGTTTTTTAAATATATATTTATAATGTTACATTAGTACATATATGTTTCATATTTATATAATTTTTTTATATTATATATAAATATTATATTTATATATTTGTTTTTATTTATATATAATAGTATATATATATATATTATATTATATAATTTTTTCTATATATAATA